>CAYSRM010000272.1:0-1527 GCA_964433435.1 uncultured Victivallales bacterium | reverse complement strand
CAGTGGCGCTATCCGCGCTCGCAGCAGGAATTCTGTGAGATATGCGGGTTAACCCACCAGTTGTTATGCGTAAACAATTACAGGAAGAATTGTCTGTTCGGTTTTTTATTTCGAGGGTTTACGTGCGGATGCCAGCCAGTGGGGCATCGGGGGTGCGAGACGGCTGCACCCGAAATCTTTGAAGCCTGCCCTTGTAAGCCACTCGCAGAGTTCAGCGTCGGAAAAGACCCAGCCGTGCTGTGTCGTCAGGGCCATGTTTAGGGCGAACAGAGCCGAAAAGGCAGGACTAGTATGTGTAGCGTCGGTCATCATGTCGAGCACGTAAACCATGCCGCCGGGTTTAAGCGCGTTGAACGCCTTTGCAAAGAGTCTTGCAATATCTTCGCCACTCTCCTGATGTAGTACGCCGAAGAGAAGAACCACGTCCTGTTCGGCCGGAAATGTGGCTTCATGATAGTCGGCGCCAATAGTTTGCACTCTATCATGCATGTTTTCTGCCCGGATAAGTTCGTTTGCGACAGCCACAACCTCGGGAAGATCTATCACCTTGGAGTTGATTTGCGGGTTCTGCCTGGCGATAAGCATGGAGTATGTTGCCGGTCCTCCGCCCACGTCCAGCAGGGATTCGCATCTTTCAAGGTCAAGCAATGGAATGACCGCTTTACCGATTCCAAGCGCTCTGCTGTGCATGGACATCACGAAAGCCCGTGTGCGTTTCTCGTCTTCTCCCAGGTGGGTCTCGGGTTTCTCAACAGGGTTGCCACTCTTTACAAGTTCGGGTAGACGTCCCCATGCTTCGTAAACGTCGCGGTTATACCGGATGGCTCTGGTCAGGTCCGCCGGCGCTCCAGGTACAAGGAAAGTCGAGGTTTCGGCGGTGTTTTTGTATAGCTCGTCATCCTTTTCAAGAAGTCCAACGGCTACGCAGGCATTAAGCAATAGAGTAGTTCCGCGTTCGTCAAGATCGCATACTCTGGCAACCACTGAAGCCGGTGACGGTGCTTCCTGTAGAACCTTGAAGATTCCCAGGTCGGAAGCCGTAAAAAGAACGCATGATTCGTAAAAGGAGCTGGCCATTTCCATAATGCGTTGTGGATTCATTTTCCGGTTGCCTTCCATTGCTTGAAATTTTTCGTGTCAAAATGATGCCGGAGAAAGTTTTTTTTGTAAACGCCTAAACTGATCTATTCACGCATCGGATATGTTGCAGCTACAACCTGCCCGCCCGCTCGTCGGGAGCAGGCGGGGGTGCGAATTGGTGAAACGCCGGAGCAGCCGTATAGACCTGCAATCTGGCGTTTTGCCAATTTCATGCCCTCGCAGTGGCAATATCCGTGCTCGCAGCAGGAATTTTGTGAGATATGCGGGCTAGAAAACCCTGTCACGACGCTCCCACCCGGTCTGAGATAATCAATTTTGTACGGAGCCTGCCTTGTCAGCGGACAGGGTAGGCACCGAACTCAAGCGCCGCATCGTAGAATGCTGCGATATTTTCCGGCGGGGTATCATCCTGGATGTTATGGCTAG
>CAYSRM010000271.1:0-1534 GCA_964433435.1 uncultured Victivallales bacterium | reverse complement strand
ATAGACATACTGCAATCTGGCGGTTTGCCAATTCGTGGCCTCGCAGTGGCGCTATCCGCGCTCGCAGCAGGAATCCTGTGAGATATGCGGGTTAGGGTCATAGAGGTGGCGACTCTACACTTTGGATTGGCTCATAGATCCGATTCTACAACTCTGTATTCGAACTCAGAGGACATAAGAGAATTGGTGCTCTTGCGGCAAATCATCTTGACCCGTTGTGCTAAACATGGAATGATTCACCGAGAAATGGGCGTTACCATTCAGAAATCAACTATTATCAAGGAGGCACCAATGAAAAAAAATCTAATTGTATTACTGGCTGTAACCATACTGATTCCAGTGGGCTACGCAGAAGCCAGGCAGCCCCTCTATGAAATGAGGCTGGAATTGTCTTCGGATATTTCTGACAGCGGTGACGACGACGCTCATGCATCCATAGTCGGAGGCCTTGGCTGGTATCACTGGGAACGCGTTCTTTTCGGAGGTTATTGTTCCTTCGAAAAGAAGGAAACAGGCTACTGGGACAAAAGCAACGTATGGGGTCTTGGCGCATACGGCGAATACCATTTCAAAACTGGATCTCCGGTAGTGCCATACCTTGGCGGCTCCATGGGATTCCTGGATGGAAATGATGAGGATGACACCGCATTCACAATAAGCGGAGCCGCCGGCGTCAAGGTTTACGTGACAGAAACGCTTGCCATATCGGCACAGCTCAACCTGAACTGGGCCGACGAAGACATTTATGACTACGAGATTTCTGACTACAAATTGAAACTTGGCGACGGCAACAGCACAGATGTAACTGCAAACATCGGACTTCGATACCTATACTGATTGTGAGGCCATGGGGTCAGCTTTAGCGATAGAGGCGAAGGCGTCCCCATAAGTCTCGCGGTTGGAAGGATAGTTCGGGAAGTAATGTCGCTTCATCAACTTGAAGGCAGGAAGGGATATCTTATGAACAGAACCAAACGTATTACGGGGATATGCGCCTTGACTTTTATGACTGGATTGTCTCAGGGAAGGGCTGATACCGAGTCGGAGAAGCCCGCGGCGCCGCCGTTAAATCCCCGGATAGAAAAGATGAAAGCCAATGAATGGGTAAAGCTTCACGAACAGAAAGCTGATGACGCGGTCCGGTTCAAACTTCAGGGCCACGGGGGGAGTTGTTTTGACTCGAAACGGGGGCGGCTGATCTTGTTCGGCAGCGATACGCATAGCCGCGACTGGAAGAACAGCCCGTTCTTTTTTAACGTTGCCGATGAAAAGTGGTCCGTGGCTTACCCTGAGGACCCCAAAGAGACTTACAAGGTTAATGATAAGGGAATTCCCGTGGCGGGGAAGAACGGCAATCATCCATGGGCCATGCACACGTTTGGCTGTGTTATTTACGACGCGCCACGGGACGAGATGGTGATTGTGTGTTATCCCTCGCATATGAGGCCTGATAAATGGGGACATGCAGTCAAGCATCTCTGGGGCAAGATCAAGCGCCATCCGAACTGGACTTTTGATTGCTCGACGCACACAT
>CAYSRM010000270.1:0-1543 GCA_964433435.1 uncultured Victivallales bacterium | reverse complement strand
ACGCCGGAGCAGCCGTATAGACATACTGCAATCTGGCGTTTTGCCAATTCGTGCCCTCGCAGTGGTGCTTTCCGCGCTCGCAACAGGAATTCTGTGAGATATGCGGGTTAGTCCCCCCTTTGCCATATGGGACGCTAGTGAAACCGATTTTTACTTTCTTAGTCTTAACCGGCATGAAGCGGAAATCTCATAACTGTAAGTCTGGCCCCTTTTGTTGCCGATCCAGTGTTATGGAAAAGTATTTCTTTGTAGCGGAAGTTGGTAAAAGTCGTATGAACGTGGCCGAAGTACACGTGATTGACTTTATCCAGATCGTCGCCGAGTTCAGACGCCAGATAGGTCCATATGCGCCGCGCGCATGTTTTCTTCCGGACGAAACGCAGGAAGATGGTGGGAAGCCCTGACCTTGCGAAGGCCCAGTAACAGGCGTGCCGGAAGCGGCTGTATTTGAGCTTTGAGTTGCACTTCTTCCTGAATTTTTTTATCCCTGCTACCCCAGGCTCCGCATGATAAATGTCGCCATGAAGAAATATCTTGTCTTCAAGCCTGTACCATTCCTCGCGCCACTGGATACGGGGATTCTCTTTGCTGAGCTTTTCAAGAAGATCCACATATTCCGGTATGCTGTCATGGTTGCCAAGGATAAAGACAAGAACCGTTCCATGATGTGTTTCGGCCAGTTCGCGAATCCATTCTTCAGCAGCGCGGACGGAAGCACGGAATCCGTTGTGCAGCGACCATTGGAAATCAAAGATGTCGCCGTTAAAGACAATAACCTCGGATGCATCCGCGGCAATCCTGATCTCGGGCATATGCTCGTGGACGGTCGTACGATTGGTGAACAGGTGCAAATCTGAAATCACCGCGCCTGTCGAACTGTATTTGTTATTGAGTGCCATAAATTCCAATAAGATGTCATTGTGGCGGATACAACGCCGATTGAAAAGGATACAATCCCGGACTGAGACATTTAGCACACCCAACTCGGTAATATCCCCTATTTGTTTCGATCTGCTACAGTGGTTTATTATAAGCAAGAGATTCAAGGAAAGCTGATGAGTGACAGACAAAATCCAAGGTGGCGCAGTTATGCCGGAATTACCGGATATTGAAGGTTTTAAGGCTTATTTCGACAGCACAGGATTGAAAAAAAAGATTGCCGGGGTCAGAGCGCCTGACTCAAGAGTAGTTAAAGACACTTCCGTTCAGGCGCTCGGGCGCAAGCTCAAGAACAATGCCTTCACGGCTACCCGGAGATGGGGCAAATATCTTTTTGCGGAGGCGGAAGGCGACGGCAACGTAATCCTGCACTTCGGAATGACCGGCAGCCTGGCTTGTTACGGGAAGCGCGGAGATAAGCCCGGGTTCGAATCTGTTGTTTTTGATTTCACCAACGGGCAGAGGCTTGCTTATCTCAGTCAGCGCAAACTGGGACGGGTTTCGTGGACCGATGATGTTGATGCATTTGCTGCCGCCGAACAACTTGGGCCCGATGCGATGTCCGAAGAACTGACTTTAGAGAAGTTCGCGGAACGGTTCACCG
>CAYSRM010000269.1:0-1565 GCA_964433435.1 uncultured Victivallales bacterium | reverse complement strand
GGAACATTCAATGATGAAGGGAAGAGCCACGTCAGCGATGATATCGCTAAGTGGCCACTTGCCGCAGGGCGGCGACGTGGAAGAGATAAACTACGAAATTCGCTGAAAACGCGAAAGGGCAGCAGGTTGGAGAACAACCTGTTGCCTTGTTGCTCGCGGCCGAAGGCTGTCTTAGGCCGGGAATCCAGGAAGGAGATTAGAAGAAAGTGGAAATAGAACTGGTTGCCATAACCCCGGAGCCGGAGGATGTAATTGAAGCTGCCGCCCGAACATGTTACCAGAGTTCAGGATCGGAAAACAGAACCAGCAGATTTATCTCCCGGCTTATTCAAATGGGCCATGAGTCGCCCCTGGAGCATGCGTATGCTACATTCAGGCTGAAAGGATGTTCGAGAACCATGACCCATCAGCTTGTACGGCACAGGCTCACGTCGATTTCTCAGAAAAGCCAGAGGTATGTTGCAGAGGGCAGCTTTGAGTATGTGATCCCTCCGACCGTGAAGGAAGAGGACGTCGTGGATTTCAAAAAAGATATGGAGTGCATCGGGGGCATGTACAGGAAGTGGAAGGAGCGCGGATTGAAGAATGAGGACGCCAGGTTTGTGCTGCCGAATGCATGTGTAACTGAGATTGTTATTTCCGCGAATTTCCGGGAGTTCAGGCATATATTCAAGCTACGCTGCAGTCCTCATGCACAGTGGGAAATCCGGACGGCTGCAGTCAGGATGCTTGAAGCGCTGCATGAACGGGCGCCTTTGGTTTTCGAGGACATAATGCAACAGGTCAGAGAAATGCAACAGGTTAAGGACTAAGGAGTATCGTATGAGCATTGCAGAACGAGCGCGCAATCAGGTTCTTCTATCGGACGGGGCCTGGGGGACGTCTTTGCACAGCCGGGGGCTTAAGACAGGAGAGTGTCCGGAACTATGGTGTTTAAACCGCAGGGAAGCGGTGCTTGAGATTGCACGTTCCTATATTGATGCCGGCTCGGATATGATCCAGACCAACAGTTTTGGCGCCACCCGCTTTAAATTGGAGCATTTCGGAGCGGCTGATCGTGTTGCTCAGATCAACGAAGCTGCAGCTTCAATATCCAGAGAAGCCGCAGGGACCGATCGTTTCGTTATAGCGTCCGTAGGGCCTACCGGGAAGATTGTAATGATGGGCGAGGTTGCCAACGAGGAGGTATACGAAGCGTTCAAGGAGCAGGTTGTTGCGCTTGAAAAGGGCGGCGCTGACGCGTGTTGTATTGAGACTATGGCGGATCTCGAAGAAGCGCGCATTGCCGTTCGGGCGGCAAAAGAGAACACAAAGCTGGAAATAATCGTTACTTTTACGTTCGAACAGACTGTCAGAGGCGATTACAGGACCATGATGGGTGTTGCGCCCGAACAGATGGCGGAAGAAATGTTGCAGGCTGGCGCTGACATAGTGGGAACAAACTGTGGAAACGGTATGAAGCGAATGGCGGACATTGTAAACGTTATGGGTCCCAAAGCCGGTCAGGCGCCTATACTGGTTCATGCTAATGCCGGAATGCCTGTAAATAAAGGCGGTGTGGATGT
>CAYSRM010000268.1:0-1587 GCA_964433435.1 uncultured Victivallales bacterium | reverse complement strand
CAGTGGCGCTATCCGCGCTCGCAGCAGGAATTCTGTGAGATATGCGGGCTAGTACAGGACTGTGTGAGATATCGAGGGTAACCCGGCCCCGATCCGGACTGCCGGGTGAGTTTGATTGTTTTCTGCCGCTTGCTCTCATGTTATAGTGTCGTGTGGACATGCCAGACATGTAGAGGGGAAATTATTCCGCTATGTCAACAAAAGATAATCCAATGACCAATAATTGTAGAAAGACATACACAATACTGCATGTCGATATGGATGCCTTCTTCGCGGCCGTTGAACAGAACGATAACCCGGAATTGAAAGGGAAACCCGTGGTCGTCGGTGCCCCTCCGGACCAGCGAGGGGTTGTTTCTGCGGCCTCGTACGAGGCACGGGAATATGGCATCCACTCCGCCATGCCTTCGTGCGAAGCCGGGAGGCGGTGTCCTCATGCAGTGTTTCTCCCCGTCAACGGCAGGCGTTACCGTGAGATCTCTGACAGAGTTTTCAAGATCTTCGATAGATTCACTCCTCTGGTCGAACCATTGTCGATAGATGAAGCCTTTCTTGATGTTACAGGCGCGCGGAACCTTTTTGGCGACGGCCGCAGGATCGCCGCCTCAATCAAGAAAAATATAAGGGATGAAACCGGGCTGACTGCGTCGGTGGGCATGGCGGTCAACAAGTTTCTTGCCAAACTTGCCAGCGATCTTGACAAGCCGGACGGGCTTGTTGTGGTGCCCGCCCACCCGAAGGAAATTCAAAATTTTCTGGCGCCATTGCCTATTAGCCGCATTTGGGGAGTGGGAAAAGTTACCGGCCGCCTGTTGAAGGAAGGCGGAATTCAGACCATAGCGGATGTGCAGAACATGCCGGAGGAACAGCTTGCGCATATTGCCGGACCATCTTTTGCAGGGCACATCAAACTACTGGCCAATGGAGTCGATGAGCGTAAATTGGAGCTCAACCGTGCTGAACAAAGCATATCTCGGGAGCATACCTTTGTAAAGGATTGCGACCATATCGAAAGAATTGAATCGGTGTTGCGGGAACTTGCGGAAGATGTGGCGCGCCAGCTTCGGGAAGCGGGAAAGTATGCTTCAGTGGCTCACTTGAAGTTGCGTTGGAAGAATTTCCGAACCATCACAAGACAGAAACCTTTTGTTCGGGCTGCTTGTGACGATCATACGATCAGAGCAATGGCCACCGCTCTCTTTCGTAGCCAGAACATTAACGGCCCAGTCCGGCTGATAGGCTTTGGCGTCAGCAAGCTGAACAAATCGTCTGAGCGGCCGTTCCAGCTTGATCTTTTTGGCATGAGTTCGTCGGATATCCAGACAAAGCGAGAGAGCCTGAGCCTCGCAATGGACCAGATACGCAGGAGGTTCGGGGAAACAAGCATCGGCTCTCCAAAAGGTCCTTAACCCGCATATCTCACAGGATTTCGTAGTGAGAGCGTGCAAAGCGCTGCTGCGGGGGCGCGAATTGGTGAAACGCCGGAGCAGCCGTATAGACATACTGCAATCTGGCGTTTTGTCAATTCGTGCCGTCGCAGTGGCGCTATCCGCGCTCGCAGCAGGAATTCTGTGAGATATGCGGGTT
>CAYSRM010000267.1:0-1592 GCA_964433435.1 uncultured Victivallales bacterium | reverse complement strand
TCTCTCTGGTCAGCAAGGCGGCCGAATCATTGCAAAAAGAATACGAGATTGAACTTTTCGAGACCCATCATATTCACAAGAAAGACGCTCCAAGCGGGACGGCATTAAAACTCGGTGAATATGCGGCTAAAGCCAGAAACCTTGATCCTGAAAAAGACATCCTGCATGAACAGCAGCCGGGAAAAGGCCAGATACTTATTCACTCCACCAGGGAGGGAGAGGTCGTGGGAGACCACAGCGTTGTATTCAAAAGCCGATGGGAAGAGATCACGCTTTCTCACCACGCTATAAGCAGGGATACTTTTGCAATGGGCGCGCTCCAGGCCGCGCAGTGGGTGACAGGCAAGGATCCGGGCATGTACAACATGCAGGACGTACTGGGGCTCTGAGAGACCCGATGGAAACATGCGTCAGCCTTGGGACCAACAAAGGGGATCTTATCAACAACCTGAAGAAGGCGCGGGCTGAAATACTGCAAATAGAAGGAACAAGCCTCCTGGCCTGTTCGCCGGTTTACAAGACAGATCCCGTGGACGTGCCGCCGAAGTATGCAGAAAATTATTTCCTGAACGCCATAATAATCATTTCATCGAATCTCAGCCCTGAAAAGCTGCTGGAGAACACCAACAGGATTGAAAGATGCATGGGCCGGACACAAAAAGGCGGAGCTAATCTGCCAAGGACTATTGATATCGACCTTATATACGCCGACCATCAGACTGTGGCAAAAGAGAATGTGCGAATCCCGCATCCCAGGTGGGCGGAAAGAAGATTTGTAGTCCAGCCGCTCGCTGATGTCCGCCCCAACCTGATCCTTCCGGGAACCAATGTGACTGTTGCCGAACAGCTCAGCCGCCTGCCGCAATCACCGCGAGTTGAATGTTTTGCGCAGGAGTGGTAAAAAAAGCGCTTTTCCGGCTTGACTGAAAAGGCAAAACCAACGAACTTTGGACAGTTATGAAAGATAAATGGACAGCAAAAAAGATCAAGGCCGCAAAAGGGAAGCAGAAACTGGTGTGCCTGACGGCTCACGATTTCATGACCGCGGGCATCATCGATCAGGAAGATATCCACCTGGTTTTAGTTGGCGACTCTCTGGCAATGACAGCGCTGGGCTATGAGACAACCCTTCCAGTTACCATGGATGAGATGATACATCATACCGCTGCGGTAACCAGAGCCGTAGACAATGCCCTTGTAGTTGCCGATATGCCTTTCATGTCTTACCAGGTATCGACGGAAAAAGCCCTGGCTAATGCGGGACGATTTATCAAGGAAGCTAACGCAAAAGCCGTCAAAATTGAGGGCGGCGCGCACAGGGCCGAACTTGTCAAAAATCTGGTTCGCAACGGCATACCGGTTCTCGGGCATATTGGCCTGACCCCGCAGAGCATTCATTCGATGGGCGGCTACAAGGTTCAAGGGAAAGCGCCTGCAGAGGCTGTTTCCCTGCTGGAGGACGCAAAAGCGCTCTCCGAGGCAGGAGTTTTTGCGCTTGTCCTGGAATGTGTTCCGGCACAGGTCGCGCAGAATATCACCGATACTATAGCGGCGCCAACAATCGGCATAGGCGCAGGCAAACATTGTGACGG
>CAYSRM010000266.1:0-1638 GCA_964433435.1 uncultured Victivallales bacterium | reverse complement strand
GCAGCAGCGCTCTCCACGCTCTCACTACGAAATCCTGTGAGATATGCGGGTTAAAATGACCTCTCTTCCCGGCTTTACCCTTGCCTCCTGTCGCCATCTTTGTTAAAAAATTCGGCCTCATGAACACAATCCTTGAAAAAACTCAACTGTCGGAAGAAATTTTTAAACTCAAAATCCGTTGTCCCCTTGTCGCGGAAGAGAGGCAACCCGGTCAATTCGTGATAGTACAGATCGATACCGAGTACGGCGAACGCATTCCGCTGACGATAGCCGACGGCGATGCTAAAGAAGGATCTATCACACTGATATTCCAGACCGTCGGCAGCACAACACACCGCCTTGCGGAACTTGAAAAAGGAGATAGAATTGAAAACGTCCTCGGCCCGCTTGGCCGCCCTACCCACATAGAGAAATTCGGACGCGTAGTTGGGGTAGGCGGCGGCATAGGCGTGGCGCCGCTCCACCCCATCGTTCAAGGCATGAAGAAAGCCGGCAATAATCTGCAGGTAATCATGGGCGCAAGAAACCGTGATCTTATTGTCCTTGAAGATGAAATGAAATCAATAGCAGACGAACTTATTGTCTGCACAGATGACGGCTCGTACGGGCGCAAGGCCCTGGTGACTGAACCTTTGAAAGAACTTTGCGAACAGGATCCTAAACCAGACATGGTCGTGGCTATCGGACCGCCGATAATGATGAAATTCTGCGCGGAAACCACACGACCATACGGAATAAAAACGATTGTATCGCTCAACACCATAATGATCGACGGCACCGGAATGTGCGGAGGCTGCCGCGTAACAGTCGGCAACGAAACAAAATTCGTCTGCGTCGACGGCCCGGAATTTGACGGACACCTCGTTGACTTTGAAAACATGATCAACAGGCTTTCGGCTTATAGTGACCAGGAGAACCACGCTCACGAAAAATGCCATCTTGAAATGGAAATCAAACGTAAAGAAAAAGCTGAATAATCAATAACCAATGAAAAAAGAAGAAAACACCGCGACATATACAACCCCGGACCAACTTTCCTCCAAAGCAAAACAAACGCTCGACGAGATTCTTAACAGGAAAGAACCGCTTAAGGCAAAAGACAGGCTGGCAATACCTCTGCAGGAAATGCCCGCCCAGGATCCTGCCGAACGCAGGAACAATATGGAAGAGGTAGCCCTGGGCTATTCTGATGAACAGGCAAGGATCGAAGCCATGCGGTGTCTTCAATGTAAAAACGCTCCATGCATAAAAGGTTGCCCCGTCAGCATCAATATTCCTGAATTTGTGGCTGCCATAGCTGAAGGCGAACACCAGAAAGCAATCGATATTGTAAAGCAAAGTAGCCTTCTGCCCGCTGTCTGCGGCCGGGTATGTCCACAGGAGGTCCAGTGTCAGCTTTATTGCACCCTGGGCAAATCCCTCAAAGACGTTGACAAAAGCGTATCAATCGGACGGCTGGAACGATTTGTCGCGGACAAAGAACGAGAAGAAGGCAAAGCCGATATCCCGGAAATCAAGCCGGAAACCGGCAGGAAAGTCGCGGTAATAGGAACCGGCCCCGCCGGCATAACCGTAGCCGCCGATGTCAGGAGAGAAGGACACGCGGTAACC
The DNA here is from genome assembly GCA_964433435.1 of uncultured Victivallales bacterium. Classification (GTDB taxonomy): domain Bacteria; phylum Verrucomicrobiota; class Kiritimatiellia; order UBA8416; family CAYSRM01; genus CAYSRM01. The sequence continues at coordinate 27 of CAYSRM010000266.1, read as the reverse complement.
ATGTTCGAAGCCTTTCACAAGCCGGGC
>CAYSRM010000265.1:0-1685 GCA_964433435.1 uncultured Victivallales bacterium | reverse complement strand
GCTGCAATAGTCCTCAGAGTATTGGCCAAGGTCATCATTGTTCACAATTTCCAACTCGGCGTTCCCGCGCGCGATTTATCGCGTCGCCGTGCAACGCCTTGTTGGCCATCTTCTTGCCCCCGTGATCACTTCCCTTTTGGTGTCAGCTGACTGCGCTTCAAGATCAACTCATGAATCACAGTGCCATCATCTTCGATCAGTCTGAATGTGACTTGGGGATCAGGTAGTGTGGCGTCAATAGAGAACTCACCGAACGCATATTTGCTGGCTATCCCATATAGCTGTGTGCTCCATTCTGGACGCGTAACTGGTGGACCCTTACGTCCTCCGAGGCTACCGGCTTCGAATTCGTAGAACTCAAATTCAGACGGGCGGGGGATACGGAATCCACGAGCACCATGTCGGTCTCCTGAAATGAGAAGCACGCCGCCAATCCTGTTTTTTTCTATCAGGTTGAATATTTGCTCGCGGCCCAGCGGGTCGCATTTGCCCCACGAGTCCTTTCCGTTCGAGACATAGTCACTCCACATGGAGCCACAGGACATAATGATGAACGGGCCTTTGCAGTCGAGGAGTTGTTCTTTGAGCCACTTCATCTGGCCATCACCGAGAAAAGAACCTTTTTTGTGTTCACGAAAGTAACGGTTGTCGACCATGAGAATATCGCAAGGGCCTATCCGGGTGCGCAGAAAGACGCCACGGCGTTTGTCACCAAAGCCGTATGATGGGTTGTTCCAGGCCTGCCGAAATACATCCCATACCTCGGATTTATCTTTCTCTGTATATCCCTTAGGGATTCCTGCCTTGTCATTGTCAAAGTAGTCATGGTCATCCCATGTGGCATAAACGGGAACATTAGCTACAAGATTCTGCCATGCTGGGAAGAGGTCTCGCATGAGATAATCCGCACGATGTAGGCCAAGGTGGTTGTTTCTATCCTGAACAGCGATGTCTCCCAACAGAAGCATAGCGTCAGGATTTCTACTGCAGATAAGCTCTGCTTGTGCCTTGTTGCCAAGTCCCCACCTATGGAAGCAGCTGCCGAATGCAATCCGGACCTTGCCGGTAGTCGTGGCTTCAGGTGCTGTCTTGATTGCGGCAGTTTCCGGCATTCGAATCGGTTTGCCGTTCACTAATACGCGGTAAAAGTAGCGAGTGTTGGGCTGTAAGTCCTTAACAGCGACAACTGCCGTTAGATCTGACTCTAAACTGCTTTTCACTGGTCCGTATGTCTTCTCGCTCCCATCAATAATCACTTTCACTTCGACTTTCGCCGGTTTGAGTGTGCGGATCCAGACGCTTGCCCCTCCTGAGGTAACACAGCCGAGCATAGGGCCGCCCAAGTGGGTAATGCCGTGCTTCTGGCACAATTGCTGAAAGTCGTCGTTTTCTGCGAGCAACTGGAAGGAAGCATCACGCTTTTCCGACAGAACACCATATGCAAGGCGGTACATCTGAATAGTAGATTCCGGCTGTTGCTCAAATAGATTCAGCACCGAAAGGTTCGATGCCAGATCACCCTTCTTCGTTCCCTGTTTTACCTGTGCAAAGCCACTCTGGGTAAGCATCAACTGAATGCTCAAAATCAACAATGCCATTTTCGTCATCAGCGTCTCCTGTTCATCTAATGGCCAACGTTAACATGAGTGTTTGAAAATTCAGCGGAATTTTCAATACACTCCATG
>CAYSRM010000264.1:0-1687 GCA_964433435.1 uncultured Victivallales bacterium | reverse complement strand
GGTTTTGAGTACTCTGCTTAAAAGCCAGGGGCATGAGACTGTTGCGCTTCAAAACGGACAGGAAGCGATAGACAGAATCAGCGCCGAAGACTTTGACCTGCTGCTCTCGGACATCCGGATGCATCCGGTCAACGGCATGCAGGTTCTTGAACACGCAGGAAAAGTTAAATCGGCAATGCCGGTTGTAATGCTCACTGCATACAGTTCATTGGAAACCGCCGCCTCCTCGCTTAAACTGGGCGCATTTGACTACCTCCCGAAACCTTTCAAAGTGAATGAACTGATAGACACCATACAGAGGGCTATCAATTACGGAAACGCTTTAAAACAGAAAAAGCAGGTCGCTGACAATCAGCCGCCCCGGTACCATATTGACAACGTAATAGCAGAAAGCCCCGTAATGCAGGCGGTATGCGAGATAGTCAAGCGCATCGGCCCGACAAACAGTCCGGTGTTCATCTACGGCGAGAACGGCGTCGGAAAAGCTCTTATAGCCAGAGCTATCCATGACTACAGCAGACGGAAGGAAAATAAGTTTGTTGCAATAAACTGTGCGAAAATGTCTGAACCGCTTCTGAAAGCCAAATTGCTCGGAAGCGCCAAGGGAGCGGTGGAGGGTTCTTCGGATGCTTCGCCCGGAGCATTGGAAGAAGCAAAGGATGGCACCATCTTCCTAGAAGGAATCAACCTGATGCCTCTGTCTCTGCAGCAGGAAATTGCTAATATGCTCTCCACCAGGAAGAAAAGGCGTGTGGGGGGCAAAGAACAAACCGCTCCCGATGTACGTTTCCTCACGGCGGCAAATTCAGACCCAGACGAGTTGCGCAGAAAAGGAGAACTCGATCCGGAACTACACTCCCGGCTCGCCGTCATGCCGGTGGAAATAAAACCACTGAGGGAGAGACGCGCGGACATCATTCCCATCATCAAACACCTGCTCCAGAATCTCGCCGAAAATGATTCCACCCAGTTCAGCCTGAATCCGGAAGTTATACCGATTGTACAGTCCTACAGGTGGCCTGGCAATGTCAAAGAACTCGAAAACGCGATTACAGAAGCAGTCAGCAAGTCTGAAAATAATACCATTGAGAAGAAAGACCTTCCAAAAGAAATAGCCAATACCCCGATCCTGAAAGAAGTTGTCTCCGATCTTAAAGAGCTTGAGTCTACCCGCGGAAAAGCCTTGAAAAGGTTCCTGAAAACAAAAGAAAGCCATTATCTGAGAAATATCCGGCCAGGCCGCAGCAAAGACAAATAGCTCTCATCTTCTTTTCGACCTTGCGCAAGAATTTCAACAATTGGATAGTATTCAGGCTTATTGCAACAACCGGACAAGGCATATGAGTTTTCCCGAACACATTATTATTGATGGCAACAATGTGTTGCACCAGCCCTGCTATCTTTGGAAGGATCTGGACTTCGATTCGGCGCGATGGAAACTGGCGCGCGAGACGGAACGAATGGCGGGTGATATCGCAGACAGAATAACCATTGTTTTTGACGGCTCCATTGGAGGCAGGGCCGAGAACATTCCCTACGGTTCGTTCGAAATTATTTTTTCAGTCGCAGGCGTCAGCGCCGACACACTGATCGAACGTATCGTGCTGGATTCCGAGTCTCCGGAAAGTGTAGTCGTTGTCACATCCGATCGCCTTGAAAGCAACGCTGTAAGCGCAGCGGGCGCCGA
>CAYSRM010000263.1:0-1695 GCA_964433435.1 uncultured Victivallales bacterium | reverse complement strand
ATTAGCCCGCATATCTCACAGAATTTCGTAGCTGCCTGTCCGCCATCCGGCGGAAGAGCGTGGAGAGTGCTGCTGCGGGGGTGCAAATTGGTGAAACGCCGGAGCAGCCGTATAGACATACTGCAATCTGGCGTTTTGCCAATTCGTGCCGTCGCAGTGGCGCTATCCGGGCTCGCAGCAGGAATTCTGTGAGATGTGCGGGTTAGTCGTTAGACTTTGGGCGTTGGTTATAAGTCTAACGCCTTTGGTTGCCGACGAAGGCCGCCTTAGGGAGTGAATTAATTTATGGCATTATTTGATTACAAGGCAAGGACTTCTGATGGCAGAAGAGTGGAAGGTTCGGTTGAGGTCAGGGATCGCCAGGCCGCTTTACTGGAGATTGAGCGCTCCGGTTACATTCCGGTGTCTGTTTCCCGTCGTGTTCAGAAGGCGAAGCAGCCAACGGGAACGAAACCAAAATTCACGTGGCGGCGCGCCGGGCCGCGGATGAGTTCGAGAGAGATTCTCGTTTTTACAACTGAATTAAGCGATTTGCTGGCGTCGGGAATGACACTTGGCAATGCGTTGAACGCTCTGGCCAACAGAAGGACAGGCCGGTCTTCAGACCAGATAGTTGTATCGCTTAGAGACGATATCCTGAGAGGAGCAAGTCTTTCTGAGGCAATGGCGGGTTTTCCGAAGACTTTCCCTATGCTTTACGTCAGTATGATTCGCGCCGGTGAGGCCAGCGGCGCCTTGCCCGAGGTATTGCGTCGCCTGGTCGAGCATTATGATCGTATGCAGGAGCTCAAGGAAAGCGTCATGATGGCGTTGCTTTATCCTGCAATTGTGTTCTTTGTGGGGGTTTTGCTTATGATCTTCATGATGCTTGTAGTTGTTCCGCAGTTTGAGAAGATATTTGACCAGATGGATGCGTCCATGCCGTTTGCGACGAAGATGCTTATAGGCGTAAGCCGGGGGGTGGGCAACTATGGGCTGTTCATACTGGCTGCTCTTATAGTATCGGTTGTGTTTGCTGTCAGGGCGATCAAGACTCCTTCGGGTCGGTTCTGGTGGGATGGCCTTTTGTTGAAGACTCCTCTGATCAAGGGTATTATAGCCTCAAGTGTATACGCCAGTTTTGCCAGGACCCTTTCTACGCTTCTTACCAATGGAGTACCGGTTCTGAAAGCGCTTGGCATTGTCAAGGACACGGTGGGCAACACGGTTGTGGGCAAAGAGATTGAAAATGCCCGCGAACGGGTGACCGATGGCACGACTATTTCCGGGCCGCTTGCAGCCGGCAAGGTGTTTCCTCCGCTTATGACCGAGATGCTGGCCGTGGGTGAGCAGACCGGTGACATGGCCGGCGCGCTGACGCACATTGCCCAGAGATATGAAAATCAGCTTGACCGCAATGTGAAAGTTCTGACGACGGTACTTGAGCCGATATTTATTCTCGTGATTGCGATTGTGGTAGGCTTTGTGGCATTGAGCATCCTGATGGCCGTGATGGATCTTACAAGCGGACTGGGAGTGTAGGGGGGAGGCGGCAAGGGTGGAAGTCATTGGTTATTTTCGCCCGGTGGGTGAGTCAGTGGCAGCCTGGCGGCTGCGTCATTGGCCCCGAGGCGCTTGCGCGCTCGGGGAGTCATTGGTTGAGAGAGAGAATATCCAATATGGAGCCACGCCTTCGCTCAGGTAGCTTCGGCGGGC
>CAYSRM010000262.1:0-1751 GCA_964433435.1 uncultured Victivallales bacterium | reverse complement strand
CCAAGCTTTGCGCCTGCCTGTTTTTTGCCTGTAAGAACATCCGCGGCAACATCCATCATCCTGGAAGTCGGAGTGAATATTACCAGCACATTCTGCATGTCAGGCGTGACAGACTGGGACGAATACGGGGAATTGGTGACGAACACCTTTGGTATGTCCAAGGACTTAAATCTGGCGAAAAACTCAGTCTGTGGCGTCGTGCCGCGATTGTAGTACCCGGTATGAACAATCACATGATACTGCGGCGCGCGCCGACAGATCAAATCCCATGCCTCCTCATGACTATTGCTGTCAAACTCTATATAGCCAGGCGAAAATCCTCTTCGAGCCATGGCTTCATAGAGAGCTCCTGCATGATTGAACTCATCATTAAACATCTGATGCAGGGTTCCCTTCTCTTCAACAATCAGGACGTTCTGGTCCGAAGTTATGGGCATTGTCTTGCCGTCAGAGCGTAATTCCAAAATTGTCTTCTCCGCCGCCTTTTGCAGAACTTCAGCAGTCTGTGTGTCACAAATAATTTCGGGAACTTTCTTCGTGTCTTTTATAACTTTCTTCGTGTCAAGAATTCCGAATCTTTCTTTCAGGTTCAGCACACGCTCAACCGATTCTTCAACACGTTCTTCCGTCAGGCGTCCGGATTCAACCGCATCTATCAAGCCCTGGTACACTTCGCCTCTCAGCGCGTTATCGTCTTTAAGCAAAATCAGATCAACACCAGCATCAATGGCCAGAATAGCGGCTTCCGGCACATCATACCTGGCAACAAGGCCACCCATTGTAAATGAATCCGTGGTAACAACACCTTCAAAACCCAGTTTTTCGCGCAGCACCCCGGTTATGATCGGCTTTGATAGAGTTGCAATTTCACCTGACGGATCCAATGCCGGATACACTGTATGCGCTAACATAATAGCCGGTAGCCCCGCCTTTATAAGCTCCTTATATGGATACAGGTGCACATTTTCCATTCGCTCGACCGACTCATCAATTACCGGCACATTAAAATGAGCATCTTCCGCTGAATGACCTCTTCCGGGAAAATGTTTGCCAACAGGCACAAGCCCCCCATCCATGAGCCCCCGAATATAGGAGGTTGCATACTCAGCCACTGCTTCAGGATCGGGGGAAAAACTTCTCGTTCCAATCTCAGGATTGCCTGGGTCTGTATTTACATCGAGCACAGGGGAATGAATCACATCAAATCCTATGGCCGCAAGAGTGGAACCCAGTCTATATGCCACTTCGTAAACAAGTTGAGGGTCGCCTGATGAAACCAGCCCCATGGGAGCCGGTATTCCCTCAATCCCATCAAATACTGCGTTACAGCTCTGATTGCCCTCAAAATCAAGTGAAAAATAGACAGGAATCCCAGGGTCTACGTCAATTGATCGTTGACGTATCTCATTAAGAACTTCAGCGTATTTTTCTGCGCTGATTCGCGGTGCACAATTATTACTATTCACATAATCCCGCTCGTGCAACTCAGGTTCTCGAACAACACGTGTTGCGCCGGGATGATCGCTATCAAAGTATCTTTTGAATTTGCGGCTTGTGGGTGTTAGCCTGAATGCTGCCACATGTTGCGTGTCAATTCTCTCCATGATATCCGGATGTGGAAAGGTTCCGGCAAATCCAAGAGTCAAAAGCTGGCCGACCTTCTGTTCAATTGTCATGCCGCCGAGAATCTTTTTCGCGCTTTTGCTCATATATCAACTCCCTGTTAACTTCGAAAATACACTCACGCAAAT
>CAYSRM010000261.1:0-1783 GCA_964433435.1 uncultured Victivallales bacterium | reverse complement strand
TTTGACCTGCTGAAATGATCAGGCACAACCAAGGGTTGCACTTTATCGGCACGTTCCGCGCCGAAAAGTGAACCCACACGTTGGCCAAAAGAATCATGCTTGACACTACTCATCGATGCGATGTACGTTATACTAAAAGGAGATCGATATGGATGCAGTCACTGTTTCTCCCAAGTACCAAGTGGTCATCCCCAAAGCAGTAAGGGCGCGTACGCACATCAAGCCGGGCGAGAAGCTCCAGGTCCTCAGTTTTGATGATCGAATCGAACTCGTGCGCGTGCATGCCATGAGGAAGATGCGTGGATTCCTTGGCGGACTGGACGCGACATTCGTTCGGGACGAGAGGGACCGGATGTGAACCTCGTGGATACATCCGGCTGGATTGAGTACTTCTTTGGCGAGCAGAACGCCACGTACTTTACACCGCCGATCGAAAAGATCGGAAAGCTGCTTGTACCCGTCATCTGTCTCTACGAGGTCTTCAAGAAGGTGAACGTCGCCGCCGACGAGGCTCGAGCGCTTCAGGCTGTAGCTCAAATGAAGCAGGGGGCTGTTGTTGACATCACTGAAGACGTCGCCCTTAGCGCAGCCCTGATAAGTCTGAAGTACAAGCTTCCCATGGCCGACAGCCTGATCTATGCCACCGCGCGGGCACGTGGTGCCACGCTCTGGACCCAGGATGATCACTTTTCCGAACTACCGGGCGTGAATTACAGGCAAGCCCGAACCAGCCGCTGAACGGTACGGCTTACAGCTGCTCGTTAGCGTCAAGTTTTACAGTTGAAATAACAAATCCGGTTTGCCAGGGTAATGCTATGAAAACAAATTGTTCAATTTCGCACAATCATAGCAAGGAAACCCAGAGTCTGACCGCGAAAATAGAAAACAGGTCTCCAATCATCAAACTTCAGGATATGATGTCGAAAGATTCCAACAGAAAGTGTAGTTTTTTGAAATCAAGTGTAACCCTGCAAGCCGATATGGATTCATAAAAGGTTTGAATTGAGATGATATTATGAATGTAGCCGTTCTTGGCGCTAGCGCCAGACCCGATCGATACAGCAACAAAGCAATTAAGCTTCTTCTGGAAAAAGGCCACAAGCCTTTTCCTGTTCGACCGGCCCTTAAAGAAATTGATGGAATCAGGGTATATCCAAGGTTGGTTGATATAGAAGATCCTATTCATACGCTAACGGTTTATCTCTCGGCTGCGAACTCAACAAGATTGCAGGATGATATCGTAAAAGTCCGGCCGTTACGAGTGATCCTGAACCCAGGGGCAGAGAACCCCCAATTGAAAAATGATCTTCAGGAACGAGGAGTCGATGTTCTGGAAGCGTGCACGCTGGTACTGCTAAAAACAGGGCAGTTTTAATTTTAAAGGTTCTTGCAATGGATGGTGATGACACAGAGAAGAGATTGCTTGCAACGCATCTTGTGGACGTCGTAGTGTTTAGCGTTATGCGCCCGTAGCTCAACTGGACAGAGCACCTGACTTCGGATCAGGTGGTTGCAGGTTCGACTCCTGCCGGGCGCGTTTTTTTGGTGACGGGGATCACTGCCCTGCAAAGGCATTGCGCAGGAGTGGAAGAGAACAAAGAAAAAGAGCCTCCTCAGCAGAATCTGTGGGTTAATTCGGTTCTTTATATGTGCCCGAAACGACACTCCTCCCGTCTCGGTGAAAGTCAGTCGTTGAAGGGTATCCGATCAAGAGTTGCGGTTAAGAAAGCGGTTAAGTGTGCGTAGAAGAGTATGAAGAGCTCAGAGTTCACGCCTCAAAGCA
>CAYSRM010000260.1:0-1791 GCA_964433435.1 uncultured Victivallales bacterium | reverse complement strand
AAAAGCAAACAATGGATGAATAAACCTGCCGCGAAGCGGCTCAGTTCAACAAGAACATGAACCGTATAAGTGAAAGCCGCGCGCGGCTTTCACTTGCCGGTTATGTTCGCCGTTGATCAGGCGCCTTACGGCGGAAGAGGTGCCACTCCTTCTGTCGCAGGAGAGGAGTGCGACCCCTACAGGGTCCGGATGGATGAGGAGAGGACCGGTTCCCAGGGGCGTTGCCCCTGGCTGATGAATTCGACCCCGTTGGGGTCGGGAGCACGGCTCGCCAACCACAAGATTGACACGTATTTCAAAAGGCCGCGGACGGCCATTTGAAAACGGTCATCTTCTCGTTAGGCTTCCAGATAAACGCCGCCATCTGGATGCCTCTGAATACAAAAGGCGGCAAACAAAAAGGAGACAGGATCATGGAAGAAACCAAAGTAAACATGCCATTGCTTGGAGATGCGTTCCCCGAGTTAAAGGTTCAGACAACACACGGCCCCATGAACATTCCGGGTGATATGAAAGGCAAATGGTTTGTTCTGTTCAGCCATCCGGCTGACTTTACGCCTGTTTGCACAACGGAGTTCGTGGCATTCCAAAAGCGATACGAAGAATTTGAAGCACTTGACTGCAAACTGATTGGTATGTCAATTGATCAAGTCTTCTCTCACATAAAATGGGTGCAATGGATCAAAGATGAACTTGACATTGAGATCACCTTTCCCATTGTTGCAGCGAATGATGCAGTAGCACTGAAACTAGGCATGCTTCACCCTGGAAAAGGAACCAACACGGTGCGAGCAGTATTCATTGTTGATCCGGACAGCAAAGTGCGGCTGATTATGTACTACCCGCAAGAGGTCGGCAGAAACATGGATGAAGTTGTTCGTGCGGTCAAAGCCCTACAAATATCCGACAAACAAGGAGCGCTTGCTGCTGGTTGGCCGAATAATGAGTTGATAGGTGATAGAATTATTATGCCACCAGCAACGAATCAAGCAGATGCAGAAAAGCGCCTTGAGAAGTCAGATGCGTTTGATTGCTTTGATTGGTGGTTCTGTCATAAACCACTGGAAAAACAAGCCTAACCAAAGCGTGCAAGCTACAAAATGCCCCGCGCAAACGCGGGGCATTTTGAGCCTGACGCTGAGCGTTCTGCAAGAGATAATAATCAGAGAATTCGCTTGCACAATCATGCCCATAGCAATACCATAGCATTATGGATGAAGTGAGCTTCTCTTGGGATGACAGGAAGGAACGCGAGAACCAGCGCAAGCATGGCGTCACGTTCGAGGAAGCGGCTACCGTTTTCGCAGACGAGAATGCCAGATTGAAACAAGATCCTGACCACTCCCAAGATGAAGACCGTTTCGTTTTGTTGGGCTTCAGCGCAAAACTTCGTCTGCTCGTGGTTGTGCATTCGTACCGACAGAACGAAAAGGAAATCAGAATTATTTCGGCACGGAAAGCCGTGCCGAAGGAACGAAAACAATACGGTGGGTTCCTATGAGAAAAGAATACGACTTCTCAGATTCGGTGCGGAATCCTTACGCCAAACGCCTTAAGAAGCAGATTACACTCCGAGTGAATACGGATGCCATCAGCTACTTCAAGGCATTGGCGAGCGAAACGGGTATTCCCTACCAGAATCTGATCAACCTGTATCTGACGGAATGTGCTCACTCAGGCAAAAAGCTTGAATTGAAGTGGGCGTCCTGAAACAGGATTCGCAGAAAAAAACGCCGGAGCATATTTCCGAAAGCCGCGGACGGCCTTTGGAAAATGCTCAGCGTCGACGTT
>CAYSRM010000259.1:0-1796 GCA_964433435.1 uncultured Victivallales bacterium | reverse complement strand
TTATAAGGAACACATTCGGGACGGAGTCATCCGCAATGGCGACCACAACTATGACGACAAAACGCATCTCGTCCTTCGGAACGATGACATGTACCAGGGACTCGCAAACATCGCCCAGCATAGTCCGGAATATGTCGCCGCATTGCTGGACTCAGGCAAACGGATTGATCGGGCCAATGCGATCATTGGGGGAATGCTCGACCACCAGTGGCTTAAGGATAAGGGAACGCGGTGGTACGGCAATTTTATCTGGTGGCATCATCTCAAAAAACCGGCAGACCAGAATGCCGTGTCCTTCATGACACCCTGGCTATGTTTCTATCTGTTGGAGCACCAAGACAAGTTGACTGAAGAGATTAGGATAAGATTGCACAAGGCGCTTCCGCTGTGTCTTAAGGCAGTGCGCAAACACACCGGCGCGGTACACTATGACAATATCTGGTTTTTGAATACAGCTTCACTGGTAATGATCGGGCTTGTGATCGAACAACCGGGCTTATTCAAAGAAGCTGAAAGCCGGATTGACCAGTGGATATCATACGTTTCCCGTAACGGTATTAACGAGTTCAACAGTCCGACTTACGGGGCAGTGAATGTCTATGCCCTGGAGTTCATATGGCGTTTCCTCCCTGTTTCAGAGAAGACCTTTCGAGACAAGGTAGAACAACTGCTGGATTTCTGCTATGCTGATATCTTTATGAACTGGCACTGGGAGGCTGATATCGGTGCAGGGACACACAGCCGCGCGTATTCGCGGGATCGTCTCACTGGCAAGAGTCTGGTCAGTTTTCTCATTCGGCGCCAATGCGGCGGCAAGCTTCGTGCAGACATTCGCCCGTTTGAATACAGCTTTGTGGTGTCCGACTATGTTGTACCTGAGTCGATTCGGGCCTATGCCCGAAAAAAAGGGAAGACACCCCTGACCTTGCGGGCGTCTCACCCGGGATGGACCAAAGATATCCGGGTGGACCGATCGCTCTACATGATTTCCGAGGTGACGCTGGGCACTCAGACCGGTTATCGCGCGAATGCGGACCAGGCTATCCCGTTCAAGATTACCTATATTGGATCTAAGGTTGATGAAAGAGCGAGTTTTATTACGCCGGTTCCGCCGCACATTCCCGGGTTACCCTTGCGCAGTTCGATCATGTTTGCGCACCACCAGGAAGGGCCGAGTGCCATTGTTCTTTATGAGGCGGACATCAAGGGCCGCAAAGAGAACGCCTACCTGCGGTTGGTTATTGACCCGACAGAGAATCAAGATATGGTTGAAGCCATCCTGGTCAACGGCAAACCGTACGACAAGAGTCGCATCAAACTCAAACCCGGCGCCGTTATTGCGTGGCAGGTAGGCAAGGCTATGGTGGCCATACGTCTGTTGGACGCCTGGGGCGTAGATTCTACCGAGCCGTCAAAACATCTTCAAAAAGACTACGCTATATCACCAACCAAGGGGGCTGGGCTTTGTCTGCACGGCTTGGTCTGCTATCAACCACGCAAGAAAGTTGCTGTCAACAATATGTCCTGCGGGTTTGTTGTGCAGGTGGGCTCGACGAAGGAATTCGGCAGCCTGACCAGGCTGAGCCAGCAGGCCGCTGCGTGGACGGTTAACGAGAAACGCGAAAAGGCGGCACGTGACATCCAATGGAACAATGGGAAACAAACCCTGCGCCTGCATTGGCGAGGCGAAGCCAACAAGGTCTTAGCTCGGGAAACAAACGGCGCAAAGATCGGCCCGTTCCCTCTTTACGAATCCCCATTGATCAATCTCGGACGAGGGGGCAAGGTACAGGCGG
>CAYSRM010000258.1:0-1798 GCA_964433435.1 uncultured Victivallales bacterium | reverse complement strand
AGATACTCACTCAATCTTTTCTGCCATTTTCCCGTGCGGTCTCGATGCTTCTGTTAAATATCCGAGCTTGTTCCCGTAAAGTGTATTCATTCAGAATTCAATATTCAGAATTCAACATTCAATATTTTTGTCTCGTCCTGATATATATTGACACCTGAAAACAGAAAGGCAGGTGTTATGAGAACCACTAGACGGTACAGTGAAGCATTCAAATTGCAGGTGCTTAGAGAGCTGGAGGAAGGTCGATTTGATACGCCTTCAGCCGCGGCTCGAGCGTACGGTATTCGCGGGCAGGGAACAGTACAATACTGGGCCAACAAGTATGGAAAAGAACATTTAATTGGAAAGGTGGTACGTGTGGAAACTCCGAAAGAAAAAAGTGAAGTAAAAGAGTTGCGCAAACGTGTGCGAAAATTGGAGGAGGCTTTGGCTGACGCCCACCTCGAACACAGGTTTGATGAAGCGTACTTGAATATAGCTTGTCGCGCAGCCGGCATTGAAGACGTCGCCAGCTTTAAAAAAAAACACGTTGGCAGGCTGTAAATGAAGTCGTCGATGCGGGTGCCAGAGAAGACGGGATCAATCTCACCAAGCTTTGCAAGCATGTGGGAATGAGTCGGCAGAACTATTATGCGGTCCGGCGGCTGCGGCATCGGCGGGAGATAGACGAGGAGTTGATAGTGGAGTTGGTGAAACGGGAACGACGTATGCAACCGCGCCTGGGCGGACGGAAGCTTTTGAAGATATTGGGAACTGAGCTTGATTCGCTGGGGATCAGCATCGGTCGCGATCGGTTCTTTGAGGTTTTGGCGGCGCATAATCTGCTCGTCGTTCCGAAGCCGGGCCGGCCACGTACGACGAACAGTCGCCATTCCCTGCCCGTATTTTCCAATTTGGTGACGGGCGTACAGTTCGCTTCTCCCAACGAAGCTTGGGTGAGCGATCTGACGTATATCCGAACTGACGAGGGGTTCATGTATGCGGCGCTGATTACCGATATGGTATCGCGCAAAATAGTCGGGGCCTACATTGGCGATACCTTGGAGGCCGAGGGTTGCTTGAATGCCCTTGAACAGGCCCTGGAAGGTCTGCCGGAAGGAAAGCGGCCTATCCATCATTCTGACCGGGGTTGCCAGTACTGCTGTCATGCCTACGTTGAAAGACTGCAGGAAAGAGGGCTTCCTGTTAGCATGACAGAAGTAATGCACTGCTATGAGAATGCCATGGCCGAAAGAGTTAACGGCATTCTCAAGCAGGAGTATGAATTGGACCAGACATTTCGAACAAAGAGCCAGGCAAGGAAGGCGTTTGAACAAGCTGTATGGCTCTACAATCATCGCCGTCCGCATCTGATGCTGGATTACCGTTTTCCCGCAGATGTGCATAAGAAGGCCGCATGAAAGAGCTTTTGCCCGGCTCTGCCCCCCGGCTTGGCGGTGCTCCGCCCTTGGCCCTTCGGGCCACCCCTTCGGGGACGGGCTCCACACCGCCAAGCCGGGGGGCAGAGCCGGGCAAAGACAAGACACCAGGCATAGTCTTGACAGAACATCAACAATGCAATTGGCAGGATAAACAAACATCATTAAAACTAACAAAAAGGTGTCAAATTTAAATCAGGACTTGACAGATCCAAGTCATTTTACAGAAAACCGAGAAGAACCACAATTTCTTGCCCGCCCGGGGCTCGCGCATATATTTACATGCACAGAGAGAAATGTCGATTCTTCTCGGATTCAGGCGAAACCTTTCCGGACAGGCTCAGACTAGAACAAAATACCGGCAATTACAGGAATTAAAC
>CAYSRM010000257.1:0-1805 GCA_964433435.1 uncultured Victivallales bacterium | reverse complement strand
CGTTGGGCTATGGCGGACACGTCAGGGTGCAGGTTTCTGTGCTTGCCGTCAACCCAGGGCTTCACCCTGGGCTCTCGAATTGCAGCCTTTCAGGCTGCCGGACTCATCTTCATCTTTCCGTCGCCAACGTTCAAAATCATGATTTTTCGCGGCTACGCGAAAAGATCATGCATTTTCTTGTTGGCCATCCGCTTTGAATGCTTCGTGAAAGCTGACTGTGCCTTCAGGTATTCGCCCGCCAAAGGATAGGACAAAGAAGACCTCCGGCAGCACACCTTCCAAAACAAGCTCAGGACAGTTCCGGAACCCGAACTTCCTGTAGTAATCCGGATGCCCCACAACGCAGCAGCCTGCCGGATTCAGCTCCTGTAGTCGGGATAGTCCTTCTTGAATCAGGGCTGTGCCGATTCCCTGCCGGTGGTACTTCGGTAACACGGAAACCGGACCCAGTCCGTACCAATCGGGTGTTGTCTCCGAGAGTGTTACTGGAGAGAACGCAATATGACCAACGATCTCACCGTCCAGGTCTGCTACAAGGGATACTGACAGTGCCGCGTCCTCGCGTAGCGCCTTAATGATGAACTGCTCGGTGTTATTGCTGATCTCAAGGGTCTTGAACGCAGCGATCGTTACCCTGGAAATCGCCTCAACATCAGCTTGTGTTTCGCTCCTGATGATTATGTTCGGATCCATGATTCTTTTCTTCTTTCCTTCTGGCCAACGCCACAAATGAGGATTTGGCGCGGCTACGCGACAATATCCTCCATTTGTTTTGTTCGGCTCTGGTCAGTCATCTGACCATGGTACAGATGGAACGGCGAAGTTGTTCGTCCACCGGGCAATACCGAGCGAGTAGCGGATCTCGTCCAGGTATCCGTGGAAAGCGTTCCCCCCGAAAAGCGGAGAATCCCCTATGTGAAAGGCGATGGGTTCATCCGGAATGTTCCCCCGCGGTGACGTTCCTCGATTCGTGCCGTCAATGTACAGCGTCGCTTGGTTCGTTTCGCAGACAACCGCTACGTGATACCACGCGCCTTGGGTTACAATTGCAGGTGAGACGATGTTGGCTGCCCACCCGTTCACGCCGACGACTTGGATGGACCGCTCGTGATAGCGAATGTCGTACCCGTCGCCTCCATCCGGATAGCTCTTGCCCAGCAGGTACTGTCCCAGGACGCTCTGGTTGGTCGGGTACATCCAGAAATCGATTGTGAACGACTGTAAGCCGGGGTTGAAGTCGGATGAATCGGGGATCGTCAACCAGTGATTCAGCGTTCCGTCGAAGTGGGCGCTTGCGCCGCCAAACTTCGATTTCAGCGTGGAAACGGAGGGATTGCCGACGACTTCAACAATATGGCGACCCGTTTCGTCAGTGAAGTTGGTACTGCCGTTGCTCCCGTCGCAATACAGGAGGAGTCTGGTGTAATCAGGCATAACAGCAATGAGCCGATAGAACATCGGGACTTCTACAGTATAGTAGGCTCCGGTCGCCGCGATGCCGTTCAGGCTGTCCCAGGAATTGGTCCACCGGTTCCGATCCAGTTGAGGTGTCCATTCAACCCGATACTCCATGGCTCCCGGGTAATTGCTCCATGAAAGTTCACCGTTTCTGGTGAACGAGTCGATAGTAAATTCCGTCTGCGCGTGAGCAGATATCGACAATGACAGAACAGCCAGTATTACCGCCCAACGTATTTTCATCGTCTCTCCTTCTTGTTGTCGAACGTTAACATGAGTGTTTGAAAATTCCGCGGAATTTTCAATACACTCCATGTTTTGGTTCTGTTTCTCCGTGTATCTTGTTG
>CAYSRM010000256.1:0-1817 GCA_964433435.1 uncultured Victivallales bacterium | reverse complement strand
ATTGCAAGCAATACCTGGAGCGGTCCGATAAGTATCGGAACTACCCCTACAGGCAAGTCTAAAGGAATTATGAAATCAATCATGGCGGGAACAGTACAGCATGTTATATTTACATTCAAGCGAGATTTGTAAAAAAAATGCTTTTTTGCAGAGAACCGACCTTTGAGAAACAATTCTTGGTTGTTCTGAGAAATTAATTTCCGTATTTTTGGTTTTGACATGGCTTAATCTGGAGACAGGGGAATGACTGAATACAATAGGGGCGATAAGCGGTATGATGCCGTCGTTAATCCGTATGTCAGGAGCGACCGATGTGTTGACACGCGCTCGGTTCAATCTATAGCGGATTCTCTGTCAAAACCCGGAATGAAGGCCAGGGACAAGGCCCTTGCCGTTTATAACTATATCCGGCGCACTATATTTCATTATCGTTTTCTAAGCAAGAAGACCGGTGGCGGCGGGGGAGCGGCAGATCTGATCAACAGGGTTGGCTATTGCCTTTGTACGCCGACTGCAGGCGCACAATCTCATATTCTTCAGTCAATGGGAGTGACAGCCCGTATTCTTGGCACGACAGGGCATGGAAGTTTTATTGCCGAGTGGGATAAGCGATGGCATTGGATGGATGCTTTCCTCGGGTTGGCGGCATGGAACGAAAATCGTAACGACCTCGCAAGTCCTGAAGAGATAAAGGAAAATCCGTCGCTTCTTGAGCGCGAAATTGCGTCGCCGGAGCCGCTTTTGCCATGCGGCGATGTTTTGTATGCTGACAGCCTTCGGTTTGAACCGGGAAATACAGAATGTGAAGATAAGTGTGGCAGAACCGATATAGAATGGGCAAAACGCTGTGAATTCTCAGGCCACAAGAATTATATTTGGGACAATCGATTTAAATCGGATATTATTCTGCGGCCGGGAGAAAGATATACGCGGGCATGGGACCATGAGCCCGGTATGTATTTTCTGACTGGTGTTGATTCGAAGTTTGCTCCGCCGCATCATTTCTGCGGCGAGGCAGCGGAAAGGCGCGATAGCGTCAATTGGCCTTACTGGCGGCCTTACATGAAGTCAATCGAAAGTTTTGATCCGAAAACGGGGCAGTACCGTACGGTTCGCACCGGACGGTACTGGGCTAACGGCCGCCTTACATGGAAGCCTTCGCCTCGTGTTTTTGAGCAGTTTTCCAAAACCGAAAATACAAAACTGGTTAAGGAACGGTTGGTTCCTGCTGACCCTGCAAGGCCCATGAGGGTGATATGGGAGACTGCACTGCCGTATTTCTGTCAAGGGGGGAGCCTGGAGATTTCAGGTGATGGCGGGAAGGCGCTTTCAATTGACACACTAACTGAACGTGGAAAGGTACTCAATGGAGTGGAAACCGGACGCGGAACGCGGTTCGATTTTCGTTCCGCTTTTCTTGCAGACAAGGGAACGACGCGCTACCGGTTGTGTCTTGAAATCCGGGGCAGCTCGGCTTCGGTGATCAACCTGAAACAGGTAACTATCTTTCAGCACAATATGTATGCTTTGCCTCAATTGATGCCGGGACATAATGTAATTACAGTAGAGCTAGCCAAGGCGGCAGTTCTGCAAACAACCGGGTTTTACGTTGAGTTTGAATGGGAAGGTAAAGACGATAACATGCGCAGCAGCCGTCAACGCATCGAATCTTCTCCACAAACGTTCTCAGTGGAGATAAATCGCACGGCAGACGATCTGCCGCGAATGCGGTACTTGACTTTGGAAAACGCGTTATGATGGAAAAAATGCCGACTTTACTTTTTCTGACTTTTGTATTGCGAAAGTACCCCACTGTT
>CAYSRM010000255.1:0-1835 GCA_964433435.1 uncultured Victivallales bacterium | reverse complement strand
GGATATTCCCTCCTACCTCTTCCCCATCACTAGCCCCGAAATAAGCGAGTTTTCCTGATGTACAAGATGCTGGGTTCTGGATGCTGGATGCTGGTCTCTGGATGCTGGATGCTTGATGCTGGATGCTGGATGCTTGATGCTGGATGCTTGATGCTGGATGCTGGGGGGGGATAAAAAGATGGAGTAACTCTTGTGTGTGCGGTGAATATCTGTTAATATTTAGATGTTTTTAATGGTGATTATTATGAAATTGGGTAAACACACAAAAATGATATTCGCGGGTGTGGTTTTCTTTGCGCTTGCGGCGGCAGAATTATCGCTTGCGTCAGATGGGTTGGAAAAATACCGTTCGATAATTGAACGGCGTCCTTTTGGTACGGTGGATAAACCGCCGCCCCGTTCCGTGCCGAAGGAAGCTAAGGCAACTCCGGCGCCGCCTCAACCTGAACTTGCGAAATTATGGCGGCTTTCCACGATTACGGTGATCCCGAACCTTGGAATTCGAGTTGGGTTGAGGAATAAGAAGACCAAAGACAGTTATTTTGTCGGTGTGGGAGATTCTGCTGGAGAAATCAAGATTCTTGACGCCGATTACGAGCAGGAAAAAGTCTTGATTCAGCAGGGAAGCACAAAAGAATGGATTGTAATGGAAGGGGTTGGAATCCGGGCGGGCTCAGCGACGCAGGCGGAAACCGATGGTGAGCTAAAGCGCGGTACCAGTCGGCAGGAATACGCGCAACGTGTGGCGGCCAGACGCAAAGCGTTATCGCGACACCGGAAAGTGGAGCCCCCGAAGCTGCAAGGTGACGAGCTTAAGGAACATCTCCGCAAGCTGAATATGAAATATATACGAGAGGGAATGCCTCCGTTGCCCATACAGCTTACCCCCGAAGAAGACGCAGAGCTTGTCCAAGAGGGCGTCCTGCCTGAACGGCAATGACAATCAATCGGAAAAGTCAATGGCCGGTCTTTTTCGGCGCGGCTGTTCTTGTTGCGGGTGTGGCGCTCAGTGTGGTAATAAGCGCCATGAGCGCCTCTGGTGTGCGAGAGAAGAACAGGCGCGCGTTCGTGCGGAAAGCGGGGTCTTTTCGGGACGCTGTTAAACGGGAGATGCAGCTTGAGATTGAAGTTCTGGAATCTATCCGCAGCCTGCATGGACTTTCCGAACAGATAAGTCCTGAACAGTTTGAAGAATTTCTTCAGAAAGGCATGGCTTATCAACGCCGGATTCTGGAAGGGTTTGGCTTTGTCCAGCGCATGAATCATCGTGAACGTCTGCTCAGGGAGGCGTCCGGAGATTCGGAATATGCGCTTAAACTCAAGGTTCTCGATGTCAGCTCCGGCGGCGAGATTGTGCCTGCTCCTCGCAGACCTGTTTATTTTCCCCTTACCTATCAGACGCCTGAAAAGGCGCTTGGAGTTCCCGTAGGATATGATTTCGGCGGCAGAACTGCCGACCGCCGGGCGATAGAGACATTTGAAACCAGTGACAGTACTGTTACCGGCGGCAAGGCGCTTCACGAGGTAGAAGGATACCGGGACAGATCCACGGCCGTTGGGTATTATGTATTCTCGCCCATCCTGTATGCGCAGATACCCGGAACACCTCTGAAGGCCAGAGAACCCGGCTATCTTGTCGGTTTCGCGGTGGGGATCATCCGGCCTGATGAGCTTGTGAACAGGGCCGCGGAACGTTTGCCGGATGCGCACCTGGAAGCTTCGCTGGTGCTCGGCCAGTTGGGAAAGCAGCACGGCATGGCGCAGGAATTCACCGACGTAATAAGAATGGCAGGCGCCGACTGGTTTTTCGTATGCAGGCAAGGCCCCGGTTTTGA
>CAYSRM010000254.1:0-1864 GCA_964433435.1 uncultured Victivallales bacterium | reverse complement strand
ACGTCGGCTCCGTCTGCGGTGTATTTCTCCGGGATAGTCTCCCCGTTCTTGAAAAAGCTGCTTGTTATTGTGAGTTCCATATCACTGCTCCTTTCCGACTGAGCGGCCGGGTCAGGACCGCTGTCATTTTCTTTTCCATTACATCCGCTTAAAAATAATGCAAGAACGAATAGCAGATATTTGCTGTGTTGTGTTGTCATTCCTTTTCCGTCCTATCTTTCTTGAATTTATAGCATGGCCGGGATGCTAGGCACATCGGGGATGTTCTTAAATAATGCCTCAAAAATGCTCAGAGCTCACGGCTTTACTCATCACATAATCGTCCATGACGAAGCCGTTGCCGATATCCTGCACGAGTTTGCGGGTTCGGGAGAAGCCGGTTTTTTTGTAAAAGGCGATTGAGCCTGTGTTATGGCGATTTACGGTCAGCCACAATTCATTCAGGCCCAGCTCGGCGCAGCGCCGCTCACAGAAGGCGATAATCCTCTGTCCAATGCCCGTTCTTCGAGCATTGGCGCGAACATAGATCTTGCTGAGCTGCGCCTTTTTTTCGGCCTGGGATGGCACAAGAGCGAAATAGCCGGCATTCTGACCGTCGTTCTCGATAAGATAATATTCGTAACCGCTGTCGATTTGTTCAGAAATGGCTTCGGGACTTTGAAACTTCTCGAGCATATAATCGACCTGTGCTTTGCCTATCACAGGTGTGTAGTGTTCACTCCAGATTTCCCGCGCCATTGATGAGATGGCTTCGGTATCCTGGCGGGTTACTTGTGTGATGGATAACGGCTTCATTCAGTTTGGTTGTTCAGATGATGCATTGCCTGTTCATAAACTCGTTCTGTGCTCAAATTCTGTAGTCCTTCGGCAGTAGAAGGTTCGCTGCGGATCACGCATGTGTTAGGGCCTGACGGAGCCCAGATGCCGGGGTCGGTGGGACCGAAGACTGCAACAGAAGGCAGGCCAAGCGCGGCGGCAAGGTGTGTGGCGCCGGAGTCGTTTCCGATGTATCCTCTGCAATGGGTCAGTATTCTGGCGAAGTGAAGAAGCGGCAGGTTGCGGAATATCGGGTGCGGAGTGTTGTGCTGTTCCACTTCGGAAAGAATGTCGGTTTCTGCTTCGCCGAAGACAAGAACGGGTGAAAGCTCGTCATGTCGGGACAGCCGGTCGGCAAGTTCGAGGAATCTGGTTACGGGCCAGTTCTTGGCTTTTCCGCCGCTGCCGGGGTGAATTGCCACTGTATTGTCTGGGTTGACTATTTCTGGAACCACGTAATCATTCAACACTTCACGATCGAGTTCAAGCGCCGGAAATTCGTTTCCCTCGGCAAAAATTGCCAGTTCTTCGAGGGGTTTCATCAAATGAAAGACCGCGTGGCCTTCCTGCGGCTGCGGCGGCCCGTATATGACCTGAGGGGCGCCTGCTTTCCTGAGATTGGTTCTGGCGGTTTCGTTCGGGTCGTATAAGTAGGAAATAACCACATCGAATGATTGCATATATTCGCGCTGTTCGGTCGATATGTCGGGCCGAAAAGAGAAAAATCGGGCCATTTCCGCCCGGTCTAAGGATTGTATCTCATCTACAATATCGGCGACTTTTGCCAGTATTGCGATGCGGGGATAGCCGATGATCTCGATGTGGGCGTTTGGCCATCTTTGTCTCAGAGCCTTGATGGCCGGAACTGTCAGGATGAAATCGCCGAGGGCGCCGCCCCTGAGCACAAGAATTCTGGGATGACCTGCAGCGTTTGTCATTTTGTCTGTTCCATGAGTTTTGTCCGGACTTTCAGGAAAAAAGCGCAATACTCTGTGCTTTGAAAATCAGGGTAGGTCCATTCAAAGAACTTATATCCTCCGCGCCGGAA
>CAYSRM010000253.1:0-1892 GCA_964433435.1 uncultured Victivallales bacterium | reverse complement strand
TATGGCAGAAAAGCGACATAAGCCAGTGTAGACGGGCCTCAACCGTTACACGAACTGATGAGGACGCCCTCGAACTTCTCCGCATGGAAGTCGTTCAGGACGAAATCGGCGACACTGTTCATCCCTTCTGGACTGTTACAAAGGAAAGCCTGAAGGACAAGGTCGTGGCCAGAAAAGATTTCATGGTCGACAAGCCGAACGCATTATCGGCGGAAATCTGCGTCTTCAGCGACAACCGGCTTGAGGTCACAATTAACGGCCACGATGTTTCAGGTTACCCCAGGCCATACGTTAATACTAAGGGATTCAACGGCATTTTCGACGAAGACGCTTTCGGCAAAGACCACAAAATGCACCACCTCAACGGTAAACCCTTCAGAGAATACTGGCAGGGAGGATGGGAACGCATACCGCTCGATCCCGGCTTCCTCAAGAAAGGCATGAATACTGTAATTATGCGCGCTGCAGATCCGGGCAGACCATGCAACCTGTTGATAGAACCATGCCTCAAGCCGAATCGCAGCGCTGTAAGCCGGGACGGCGGGAAAACATGGGATTTTGACCACCTGTCGCGCGCAGGAAATATAAACGGTGAATACGTGGCCCGGCTGATGCTGGAACATTATCCCGAAAAAGGGTGGATCATGGGCGAGCCGATCGATTTGTGGCGCCAGCAAGGCAGTCCTGTAGCAATTCCGGCGATGATTAAAAAAATAGCCATAGATCCGCTAGTTGAAACTCCATGGGGAACAGATATCTCTTTCGTGGGCCGACTCGGAAGCACCCCGGTTTATGCCCCCGATACATGGACCGCTTGGGAAAAAGCAGCCAACCTCAAGCGCGGCCGGGTCAACGCCAAAAAAATCTCTGATACAGAATACAGATACATGCAATGGAAAGCAATCCTCAGAGCAAGCGGCAACCGCAAAAGAACGCCCGTGCTCAAAGGCGTTACAGTTACGGTCCGCAGACAGCCCATCGCGGACGTCAAAGCTTCCGATTTCGGAAAGGCAAATATTACTCAATCCGCTATTGTCCGCCCCTCGCATCCCTTTGTTCACGCCAGCAAAACAAAACGACTCCAGATGCTGAAAGACGACTGCAAGCTTGAAGAGGTAGTAAAGGGCAAAAAACGCGGCATCGAACAACTGCTGGCGCTGGCAAAATGGATTAAGAAATCTGACCTCGGCAACAGAAGCGGCAAAATCAAAATAGACAGTTCGTGGGACGGACTGGAGATATGGCACACCGGGCGGGGAAAAGATAATCTTGCCCACAGAATGTGCACCCACCGGGCGGCCCTTTTCGTACAATGCGCTACCGCCCTGGGCTATCCGGCTCGAGTCTCAATCTGGAGCCACGCCGTGGCGGAAGTCTGCCCCGGCAAAGACCACTCCGGCTGGGTAGTGATCGACCCGTCTGACGCCCACTATGTGGAAGTCGACGGCGTTCCTGCCAGCCATTTCGAGGCTGCGATGGCGTGGGATGGCACAGGGAAGGGCCGGCGTGAAAAGGAGTTCAGGAGAGTATGGGGGCCGGATAAGAAATCAACGCCCAAATCCAACAAAACGGTGGCATGGCATACGCGCTTCTGGGTTCATATGCGAAACAACTACCTCGAAAGTTCTGAACCCGCTGAACAAGGACATGGTTCCACATTCTTCAAATACGACGGCTATCTCCGTTTAAGACATCCGCAAAAAGAACCTCTCCCGTGGTTCAGTTTCACAAGCGACAGAAAAGGCGATTTTGATTTCACAATGGATACTGTAAACCTCCATCTTGCAGCCGAATCAGAAGATAGATTGTGCGTACAGGTCGAATCCACCGGCCCAAACGTCGATTA
The DNA here is from genome assembly GCA_964433435.1 of uncultured Victivallales bacterium. Classification (GTDB taxonomy): domain Bacteria; phylum Verrucomicrobiota; class Kiritimatiellia; order UBA8416; family CAYSRM01; genus CAYSRM01. The sequence goes on along the minus strand of CAYSRM010000253.1, from coordinate 46 downwards.
CTTCGAGGCATCATTCGATGACAGCGGCAAATGGGAGAAGGTTAAA
>CAYSRM010000252.1:0-1901 GCA_964433435.1 uncultured Victivallales bacterium | reverse complement strand
TGCGGGTTAGCGCCCTTCCGTAGTTCCCTCCTACAGTCTGCGGTCTGTAGTCTAGCCCGCATATCTCACAGGATTTCGTACTGAGAGCATGGAAAGTGCTGCTGCGGGGGTGCGAATTGGTCAAACGCCGGAGCAGCCGTATAGACATACTGCAATCTGGCGTTTTATCAATTCGTGCCGTCGCAGTGGTGCTATCCGCGCTCGCAGCAGGAATTCTGTGAGATATGCGGGCTAGAGCCTGTCCGAAAAGGTGTTCCCAAACAGACCGTTGCAATGCCGCATGTTTTCTTATCCGTACTCGTACACCCCTGTCTCCCCTCCCCCCTTTGCCCGGTTCTTCCCAGTTTTCTGGGTCTATTATCCACCTATTTCAGTGAACGATTACGGGCGACGATGCGGAAGATTCTATTCGTAATCCGTAATCGTCGCCCGTAATCGTCAACCCATTCCCATTTTCATACTTTTCATTAAACTCTTACCAGAACCTTCTCGCCCGGATTGCGGAGATTCGCGTGTACGAGTAGGTGTACGAGTACGTGTTTCTTCGGCTTTGACCGTCTTCTTGCCCTCCGACCCTTTTCGGATGGGGTCGGGCTAAGGTCTAAAGTCTTTCAACTTCTCTTCCTCCTTGCCTCTTCTCACAGTTCATCGTTAAATACCCGTTTCCATGAACTTCAAAAAAGACATACTCGACCTTCTCCGGATGTGCCTGCAGCGCAGGAAGGGCCTGCTCGCAATGACGCTCGGGGCAGTGCTGTTTTTTAACGCTTTCGAATTGATCCTGCCTAAACTGTTGCAGCTTTATGTTGACGCAATCGACGGAAACCCTCTGTTTATCGGTCCTTTTCCGCTGGATTTTCTTTCAACGCCAATCGGACGAATAGCAATTATCCCCGCCGCCCTTCTCCTTTTTGCTCTGCTTAGATGGGCTTTTACTTATGCACGAAAAGTGCTCGAAACCAGGCTGGGTCAGGAGTCGCTTTTTGACCTTAGAAGCAGAATTTTTAATACAATGCAGAATCTGTCCTTCGCCTACCACGACGCGGCTCATAGCGGGACATTGATTTCCAATGTCGTTGAAGACGTGAATTACGCTTCACGCTTCTTCAGGTTCGGGCTCACCAGTATTATCGAATCTTCGCTCTATATAGTGCTTGCCTGCGGGTACATGACAATAGTCTGCTGGCCGGCGGGTCTGTGCTCCATCAGCCTCATACTGCTTGCGCTGTCGTGTTCTTACTTCTATTTCAAATACGGATCCCGGGTCTTTGCGCGAACCAAACAGCTTTTTGCTGAAGCAGTTCAGATCTTCAGCGAGAATATGGAAGGACAACTGGTTGTGCGGGCTTTCGGCTCACAGTCCCGCCAGCGCCTTATCTACAACACTAAAATCCATGAATACCACAATTTCTATTTCAAGGAACTATTCCTGTCTGTAGCCAACAACCAGGCGCTTGTCTGGGCAATATACCTTGGAATCCCGGCAACCCTTGCGGCTGCCATCTACTCAGGCAGGCAAGGAACCTGGAACATGACCAGCGGCGAACTGTTCAAGATCTTTTTTATCCAGTTTTCACTCCAAGCTCGCGTAAGAATGCTGGGCAGAGGACTCAATCTGTCAATGTGGTTCGCGATTACCGCCGACCGGCTGGGCAGATTGTTTAAGGCAAGAGATTATCTCGCCAACAGAGGACAGAAAAAACTGCCTCACAGCGGGCCCGGCTCGGTAGAAGCGAAAAATGTGTGCTTTACTTACAAGGACGGAAGCCATTCTCTCAAAAACGCCTCGCTGCGGATCAAGTCGGGATCCAAGGTGGGCCTGGTTGGCGCCACCGGATCCGGCAAAACATCTCTTGCCCTGGTTTTGTGCCGCTTCTATGATACGGCTTCCGGACAGGTGC
>CAYSRM010000251.1:0-1907 GCA_964433435.1 uncultured Victivallales bacterium | reverse complement strand
GCATGCGTTCCATGTAAAGGACTTTAATGAAGTGATGGGGAACTACGGTAATCAGGGCAAAGATACGCAAACTCCAGAAAAGCGCTGAATCATCGCGCGGCTTGGAACGTCTTGAGGCACGGAAGACGACAACAAAGCAGGCAACCGCGGTAACTACGACAGCGCCCCAGTGAAAAGCAGTATAAGGACCGAGTTTCATGGGCTCCATTTTAGCGTAATTGCGGTACCGGGCCAATCACGGAAAAGGTAACCGGCAGCCTTCCGTTGACATGCCGCGGGGCAGATGTTATGTGAATGACTGCGATGGAGAACAAACCGAACATTGTTTATATTATGGCAGATGACATGGGGTATGGTGATCCGGGTTGCTATGGAGCTTCGTTGATCCCCACGCCTAATATGGACCGCGTTGCCTCCGAAGGGATGCGTTTTACAGACGCTCACTCGTCTTCCGCCGTTTGCACGCCCAGTCGCTATGGGGTGTTGACGGGCCGTTACTGCTGGCGGACCATACGTAAGAGAGGGGTGGGTGGCGGTTTTTCTCTGCCTTTAATCGATCCTGCACGGATGACGGTTGGTTCTTTGTTGAAGTCCGAGGGCTACAGGACTGCTGCCGTGGGAAAATGGCATGTGGGTCTTGAGTGGCAGCCCAAGGAAGGCGCAAAGATCCCCACACCGTACGACGGCATTCATCCTGTTCATGACATGCCCTGGGATGACACGGGAATTGTCGATTATACGAAACCTTTTTTGGGCGGCCCGACCCGGCTAGGGTTCGACTATTTCTTCGGCATTGCAGGTTCTCTGGACATGCCGCCGTATGCATTTCTTGAGAATGACCGCACCGTAGGATTGCCCACAGTTGAGAAGCAACCCTACAACGCTCAGCAGAAGAAAGGGTTCATGACCCCCGGCTGGCGCGATGAAGAAGTAGATACGACATTTGCGCGGAAGGCGGCGCAATGGATCGAAGACACACATAACTCCAATTCCGGGGAACCGTTTTTTCTTTACCTTACGCCTTCTGCTCCGCACAGGCCTTGCATGCCCCCGGAGGAATTCAAGGGAGCCAGCAGCGCCGGTCCGCGGGGCGACATGGTTCATGTGGTTGACTGGATGGTTGGCAAAATAGACCACAAGCTCGAACAATTGGGAATCAAGGACAACACATTACTCATCATAACCAGTGATAACGGAGCAAGACCCGGAGATGTGGACGGGAAAACCCACGGCCACATGAGCTGCGGGGATTTGCGTGGTTACAAGGGGGACATATGGGAAGGCGGTCATCGCGAGCCGTTTATCGTTCGCTGGCCTGGTGTAGTGGAGCCGGGTTCTGAATGCAGCCGTGCGATGTGTCTGACTGACCTTATGGCCACCTGTGCGGATATACTCGGGCGGCCTTTGCCAGACCGGGCGGGTGAAGATTCGTGTAGCTTCCTGAGCGCGTTGAAGGGCGATGATTCGGGCGAGTGCAGAGAACCTGTCATCCATCATTCCGTTGCTGGTTTCTTCTCAATTCGGCGGGACAACTGGAAAGCCATATTCTGTTTGGGGTCGGGCGGACCATCAAGCCCGCATAATCCTGAACCCGGGGAGGCCGGGCCTCGGGGACAGCTTTACGACATAGAGAAGGACTGGCGAGAGACCGGCAATCGGTGGATGGACAAGTCTGATGTAGTTGAAGAGATGACAGATTTGATGACCAGGATTTATGAAGCTGGATAGACCGGGGGCTGAGCGACAGGGATGTGTGGGCTAGGATTCAGCCCAGAGCTTCGGCATCAGCCAGCGGTATTCTTCGGCAATGCTTTCGGTGACATTACGGTCTTTCATCTCCGGGGGCAGGATATCGAAGGTGTATGTTTCAATTTCAATATGGGCGGCCCCAGTCCTGTATGCCGCCT
>CAYSRM010000250.1:0-1929 GCA_964433435.1 uncultured Victivallales bacterium | reverse complement strand
TGATAGATTACATCAACACGCATCCAGAGTTTATACAGCCGGACTTCAGGCGCAATGAGACTCTTGGTTTTCTGAAGAAAGGATTGAATGACCTTTGTATTTCCAGGCCGAAAAGCCGTATGGACTGGGGTATAGAGCTTCCCTTTGACGACCAGTTTGTTACATATGTCTGGTTTGACGCCCTGGTAAACTACATCAGCGCCGCGGGGTACTGTTCCGACGATGCCCAGTTCCGCAAATGGTGGCCGGCGGATTATCATTTGATAGGGAAAGACATACTCACTACGCACACCGTATACTGGCCCACTATGTTGAAGGCCATGGGTCTTGAGATGCCCCGGACCGTTTTTGCTCATGGCTGGTGGTTGTCGGGCAGGGATAAAATGAGCAAGTCCAGGGGTAACGTTGTGAATCCGATCGACTTTATCGACAGATACGGTGTTGATCCCTTCAGGTATTTTGTCATAGCTGAAATGACGCTCGGGCAGGATTCAAGTTTTACTGAAGAAAGCTTTGTGCGCAGGTATAACAGCGACCTTGCCAATGATCTGGGTAATATGCTCAATCGCGTGATGAAGCTGATAGCCAAACATTTTGACGGATGTGTGCCCGCGTCTTCGCGGGAGGGCGAGCACGAGAAAGCTCTCAGGAATTCCGCACTGGCCGCTGCCAAGGGAATGGCTGAGGCAGTTGAAGGCATGCGTCTTGACCAGGGCATTCAGCGGATTACAGGAGTTGTTCGAGAAGCCAACCGGTATTTTGAGCAGCGGCAGCCCTGGACGCTTGCCAAACAGAACAAGAGCGAAGAGTTGGCTACCGTTTTGTATACCGGGGTTGAGGCGCTTCGGATTGTGAGCGGTCTTCTGTATCCGGTCATGCCCGGGAAGATGGATGATCTGCGAATGGCGTTGGGTTTGGAGAAAGGGCCCGTTCCTCACGATGAGCTTGATAAGTGGGGAATTATGCAGGCCGGTTGCCGGATTGGTCAGATGCCTAACCTTTTCCCGAGGATAAAGCCCGAAGCCGCAAAGAGTAAGTCTTCTGAGAAAAAGTCTGACGAAGCTGGTATTGCTCGAATTGAGTACACGGATTTTGCGAGACTTCAGCTCAAAGTTGGACGTATTCTGAGGGCTGAAGCAGTCGAGAAAACGGACAAACTGATGAAGCTTGCCGTCGAGGTAGGAGCTGAGGAGCGCCAAATTGTGGCAGGGATTGCCTTGCACTATAATCCAGAGCAGTTGAAAGGACTTCTGGTTGTTATTGTTGCCAATCTTAAGCCTGCCAGGATAAGAGGCATTGAATCCAACGGCATGTTGCTTGCCGCGTCCAAGTCCGGCAAGCTGCGGCTGGTTACTGTTGACGGAGAGATTGAATCAGGGGCCGATGTAAGTTGATTCTATAAGCCGTCTCCAACGGTCCCTGGCTCTCTCCCTTTCTGTTGAGCGCGGTTCTGTCAAAAAAGTTGGCATCGTTCAATAGTTAACACCTGAGACTTTATAAAGAGGTATATTGGACAGGATTAATCCGTCCAGGGCTTTCTCCCCCGTTTTCCTATCTATTATCCACCTATTTCGGTGAACGATTACGGGCGACGATTACGATTGACGATGCGGAAGATTCTACTCGTAATCCGTAATCGTCGCCCGTAATCGTTAATCCATTCCCATGTTCATACGTTTTTATAAAACTTTTGACAGTATCCTGAGCACGGAACCAAAGTTCGTATAATTTCTATTTTTCCGGCAGGAAATCTGTAAAAAAATGTTGACATCGGTGGGGCAATGTGGTGAATTGTGTCACAGAGAGGTACGTTGTGGAACAAGTTAACATAGATCTGGAGCAGGAGATAGCCGGTCAGGGAGTATTTGTACACAGGTACGAGCATACTCTTGATCCGAAGAAGAGGTTGACTATTCCTTCTCAATGGCG
>CAYSRM010000249.1:0-1944 GCA_964433435.1 uncultured Victivallales bacterium | reverse complement strand
GCCGTTGCAGTGGCGCTATCCGCGCTCGCAACAGGAATTCTGTGAGATATGCGGGTTAACCCGTTTTGACAAACCTGCGGTTTCGGTTCCTGTTTGCAGGCTTTCCTTTTGCCAGGGGTTCCCGGCTGACATGCAGAAACACGCTTTCCTCTCCGAATTCCTTTTCCAGCATTCGCAAAAGCGATTCACTGGGACATACACGAAATTCGCGGTCCGTATCCAGCAGGACCTTTTCTCCGGCTGGAAACTGGAGGCAAAGCACTACTTTTGTTTTTCCTGGATTTTCGGAAAACAGCTTCTTGACGTTCTTCAGTTTTTCTTCTTTCAGACTTGTAGTAGGAATGTTAAGGCTCAGGCGTGTGGCAAAATGCAAAGGAGCTTCAGAAAGAGGATAAATTTCGTGGGCGATCAGCTTTGGGTTTTCTTCGCGGTGCGACACCTCTCCGCAGATAAGCACCGGGCAGTCTTTTGTAAGACAATTTGCATACGATTCATACTTATCTGGAAAAACCAGCGCTTCCACGTTACCGTCCAGGTCTTCAACTTGAAGAATAGCCATCATTTTTTTTGTAGAGCGGGTGACCTTTTTGTTGACGGACGATATAATTCCACCCATCCGGGTTAGGGACCTGTGTTCAAGGTCGGACAGCCCACGGACGTCTGTAAGCTGATAGCGGCGGAGAAGCGGAGCGAACTCGGTCAGGGGGTGTCCGCTCATGTATACTCCCAGAAGTTCCTTTTCGCCTGACAGCAATTCGCTCTGCGGCCACGGCTTGCACTCAGGCAATTCATTACTCATGCCTGATTCGGGGGATTGTTCCATTAGATCGAACAAGCTGCCCTGTCCTGAACGGCGGTCCTCGATTTCCTCGCTGGCTCTTGCTATGGCATAATCTATTCCGTTGAAAAGCCTTGCCCTGTCTTCGTTTATGCTGTCAAGGGCGCCCGAGCGGATCAGGCTTTCCAGGACCTTGCGCGTGGCCATCTGTCCGCTCAGGCGAGAGCAGAAGCTGACCAGGTCGGTGAAGCGCCCGTTTTGTTCTCTTTCCCGGACTATAGTTCGTGCGGCGCCTTCTCCTACGTTCTTGATCCCGGCCAGTCCGTACCGGATGGCCTTTTTGGATGCCGGTTTAAAGACCGTGTCACTGGAGTTCACATCGGGAGGAAGCAGTTCAAGGCCCATGCGGTCGGTTTCCGCTACGAAAAAGGGCAGCTTATCAAAGTTGCCTATCTCACTGGTCAGCAACGCGGACATGAACTCTGCAGGAAAGTTGGCTTTAAGGTATGCGGTCTGATAGGAAATGATAGCATACCCCGTGCTGTGGGCCTTGTTGAAGCCGTAGCCGGCAAAGCTCTCTATGGTGTTGAATATTCTGCCGGCCTGTTGCTTGTCGATTTTGTTTGTTTCTCTGCATCCCTTGATGAACTTTTCCCTCTGCTCGCCCATGAGGTGAACTTTCTTCTTGCCCATGGCATCTCTCAGGACATCGGCTTCGCCCATGGTGAATCCTGCCAGAACGTTGGCGGCTTTCATCACCTCTTCCTGGTACAGCATCACTCCGTAGGTTTCGTTGAGGACGTTTTCAAGCAGGGGATGATCGTACTTGATCTTTGCCTTGCCGCTTTTCCTGTTCACATAGTCGTCAAGCATGTTCATGGGGCCGGGCCGGTAGAGAGCAATCATTGCTATAAGGTCTTCGATGCGGTCTATGCCGATTCTTCTTATAAGATCGCGCATGCCTTCACTTTCGAGCTGGAACACCCCGATAGTATCGCCGCGGTTGAGCAAGTCGAAGGTTGTTTCATCATCCGGAGGCAGGTCTTCGATATCAATCTTTATTCCCTGGAATTCCCTGACGAGGTCGACGGTATGGCGGATAACTGTCAAGGTGCGCAATCCAAGGAAGTCCATTTTGAGCAGCCCTATTTTTTCCAGAGGTTTCA
>CAYSRM010000248.1:0-1986 GCA_964433435.1 uncultured Victivallales bacterium | reverse complement strand
CTGGCGCCCATTCCGATTGCCGCGTTAATGGGAAAGATCTTTTCCGAACGCTACAAAACCGTGTTTCGCGTACTGAAAAGGCGTTTTGCTGCGTTGTCTGCCGCGGTTTCCGACACGGTTTCAGGAATAAGGGTGGTTAAGTCTTTCACAAGCGAAGATCGGGAGATGAAAGCTTTTGACACTAAAACCATGGATATTTACGAGGCGCACATGGCTGCCGCCGGGACCAGGGCGTTATTCAATCCATCGGTACTCTTCATAATGACCATGGGTACGATTGTTGTCTGGCTTGTAGGCGGGCGATGGGTGATCCTCGGGGTCGGGGCGCTTACAACGGGAATGCTGATCCAGTTTATTTCGTATATGAATCAGTTGTATAATCCGGTTCAACAGCTTATCCAGTTGGCGGAGGTTTTGCAGCAGAGCGCTACTTCCGCTGAGAGGGTATTCAGCATAATGGATATGCCCTCGGATGTGGGGGATCGCAAAGACTCCAGGGAGCTTAAGGATATTCAAGGAAAAATTGAGGTTCAGGCTGTATCTTTCCGTTATGGAGACGGGAAGAAGGTTCTGAAGAATGTTGATTTTACTATTGAGCCCGGAGAGATGATCGGCCTTGTGGGAGAAACCGGATCGGGTAAGAGCACTTTGGTTTCACTGATCTGCAGGTTCTACGATCCGACCGAGGGCCGGATATTGCTTGACGGAGTTGATTTGCGCGATATCAAGGTGAAAAGCCTGCGCAGCAATATCGGGATGGTGCTCCAGAGTACATATCTTTTTGCAGGGACCATTCGAGATAACATAACGTATGGCCGTCCGGACGCTGGTGAGCGGGAGATTATCAGCGCGACCCGCGCTGCGAACGCGCATGATTTTATAATGAATCTGCCCGATGGTTATGATTCGGAAGTGGGCGAGCGAGGGCGTGGTCTTTCCGGCGGTGAAAAACAGCGGATTGCCATCGCAAGGGCGATACTGAAGGATCCGGCGATACTGATTCTTGATGAGGCCACTTCCGCGGTTGATACTGCGACAGAGCAGTCGATACAGGAAGCTATGGACAGACTTGTATCCGGACGCACGACCATTGCCATAGCCCACAGGCTTTCGACGTTGAGGAATGCAAAGACGCTGTATGTGCTGGAAGATGGCGAGGTCATTGAAAGTGGCAGCCACGAGGAATTGATAGCCTCGGACGGAAAGTATGCAACCCTGTGTAAGATACAGGCTGAATTCTCGGACCACCTTGAGTTGGGTGAAAAAGGTTGAGTTATGAGCATCGAAGACAATAAAAGTGAATATGGCCGAATGACGATACCTGGCAAAGATGTCGCTTGCAGCCGTGATGCGAACGGTCGTTTGGTGCTGCATGTGGGGAGGCGCGAGATTGTCGGTGCTCATGTTGTTGCGGCCTTTCCTCTGAGCTGTTGGGGGAGCATGATTTCGCTTCGTGATGAAGGTGGAACTGAAGTCGGAATGATAGACCATATCGGCAATCTTGACCCCAAGTCCAGGCAGATAATGAAAACCGAATTGGAAAAGAGCTATTTTATGCCGCGGATCAACGATATACTGTTCTGCGAAGAAAAGCTTGACGTTGTTACTATGGAAGTTGAGACTGACCGGGGTCCCCGCACTTTACAGGTAAGGAATTTTCGCAAGAACATCCGGAATCTGCCGCATTCCAGAGTAATAATAAAGGATGTGGATGGCAACCGCTATGAGATCTGCAACTGGACACAGCTCCCCGGGACGGCCAGATCCTACTTGATGCAGTATTTATGAGAAAAAAAAGGGGCGCGGAGTCATTGGTCATTTCCGCCTTTCGGGCGAGTCATTTGCCCCGAGGCGCTTATGCGCTCGGGACGTCATTGGGGGAAGAGGGGCCGTAATCTGTCATATGTTGTCTGTAAGCCGGCTTTCGAGGGAGTGTGCTTGACATTGTTGGCTGGAATATGAATATTCAGTAGTTTTTGAGGGTTA
>CAYSRM010000247.1:0-1986 GCA_964433435.1 uncultured Victivallales bacterium | reverse complement strand
GTTCTGTCTTGTTTTATAGAACCACTAACAGAAGTAATACAGCTCCTATTCCTAGTCCCCAACCCAAGGCAGACTTTGACTTGCCTTGCGTATAATGATTCACTCCAGAACGTGGATATTTCCTGATTTCATCTGCACGATCTGCGGGTACTATTCCCAGATCTTTGATCTTAAGAACTTTTCCTGTTACTTTTACATGCTTTTTTCGGTACAGTCCCAAGATGTTAGTTTTGTCCCATTCACTTTTGATTTTATAAAACCCGTCTCCACCTTTCTTCTCTACAGCCCTAAAGCATGCAAGATGCTCAAGGGGGTCAGTAACAGGTGCACCTGTTACCGGAATCGTGATGTCTGGTCTGTCACCAGACAAAGTAAAGAAAAGAAATTTTTCTGTTTCAGCTTCGCCTGAAGCATCTTCTACCGTTTCCATCGCATATTCTACCGGACGGGCTACCACTGTCATGGATTCATCTATTAGTCCTCCAGTGGCAGTCATGTGTGCGTTTTTCATTCCGGTTGCACAGCCGGTAAGCATTGACACAGCCAAGAAGCATGGCAACCAATAATATATTTTGAACTGCATTATAGCATCTCCTGTTTAGGTTTTATTGTTGAATACGTATCGGTGATTTTAGCTTATCGCACCTCCTTTCTCAGACAGAACGTTAACATGAGTGATTGAAAATTCCGCGGAATTTTCAATACACTCCAAGTTTTGGTTCTGCCATCAATGTCCTTCGGTTTCAAGTTGCAGTTCCAGCCTTTCCGTTGCGCTGGCAATTATGCCGAGCATTTTCTGGATCAACCTCTGACTTTGCTCGCTCCTGCTCATGGCCGCATCCAGTGGATGTGGTGGTCGGAAGGTGGGGTTCATCAAATCCGGCATTTCAATGGAAATGAGCTGGTCGGGTGGAAGAACCTGAACATCTGGCATCTTACACTTGAGATAGCGCCGCGCCCGGTCGAACCACTTCGCCTGCGCTAGCTCGTCCAAAGGGCGTTCATCCAGAAGAACGTGGCCCTCGCGGGTGAGCCGCTTAAGATGGCTCAACGTCCGTTTTGTATTGTCTCGTGTTTCAGTCATTTTCATTCTCTGGCAATACGGTGCAGGTTGATGTTGTGCCTCTACATCATTCGGTATGCATGTCGATACATAATCTTCACGGTTCTTCGGACTCAATAACGCGGAAGAAGCACGTTGAGGCTGGAGCCGTTACTTGCAACGACATCAAACCGCCTGGGCTGCAAACATTTGTGTGGACAGAGGCATTGCTCCAACTCCCGGATTGCAGATTGCCGCAACCTTGCAAGGTGTAATACCGATTGGTTTGGCTTTCGAAAGAGACAACAACGACGGGGGGCGGCGTCAGTTCGTACACCTGGAAATCGAACAGTCCGGCATACGCGAATTTATAGCTCTCGCCGTTCTGCCCCTTATAAAGGAAGTAACGGGCCGAGTAAGCGCCGTTGACTACTTGAGTCTGAATAGTGGAACTGGAATCATAATCGAGAGCATCCGCATGCCGCTCGGTCCAGGCGTTGCCGTCGCCGGAGGTCTCGATCGTGTAGGACTCGGTTTGTCCCGGGCGATATAGCAGTTTCCCGATGTTTACCTCCCGGCCGAGGTCAAGTGTAACTTCGATTCGGTTAGCACGCTCATATTGATAGCTCCAGCAGGCGGTGTCCCAGTTGCCATCCACAATGTCTGTCGGGTGCCCCAGCACAATGTTCAAATGCGGAGTGACGGCTGATCTAAAGGCATAATTCACGCTGCCGATCATGTTCGTTTCATGGACAGACAAGTGACCGATCCGGAATTCTTCTTCCTGTGCCAGTCCTCTGCATATTCCAAGCTGCCACGCCACCAGAACAAGCATTCGCTTGATGGTGATACGAAATGTCTTCATGGTCTTTTCTCCCTATTGCGGGTACAACGCTTGCTCTAACCGGACTCTGGAAGCCGCGTAGCGCGGCTTTCAGAGGTAA
>CAYSRM010000246.1:0-1994 GCA_964433435.1 uncultured Victivallales bacterium | reverse complement strand
TCGAATTCATCAGCCAGGGGCAACGCCCCTGGGAACCGGTCGTATCCTCGTCCATCCCGACCCTGTAGGGGTCGCACTCCTCTCTGGCGGCAGAAGGGGTGGTACCCCATTGATTAGAAGGAAATCACTACCATCCCATAAGCCCTGATACTGGGCCGGAAACAGCCGCACTTACTAACGTTTTCGGCATGCCGCGTCAACCCTGCATTCGCTATTTTTCTACTGCATAAGAAAACTAACCACGGAGGCACGGAGACTCGGAGCCTTCTCTCATACTCTCATCTTTCTCCCACTACCACTGTCGTGTGAATTCGGGTCCTCACGAATTCACACGACCTCTTCTCCATGTCTCAGTGCCTCCGTGGTTACAATCTTCTTTTCTTCTCCTCTTCTCTGTGTTCTCTGTGGTTACAATCTTCTTCCTCCCTCACCCCTTCATCCTTGGGGCTGGATGCTGGATGCTAGATGCGTTTCTGGATGCTGGTTGCTAGTCCCTTCCGCCAGGCTGCCAATGACACGGCCGAAGGCCGTAAATGACTCGCCCATAGGGCGAAAATGACTTTCCTTTGCCGCATCTGCTCAATCAGCCTTCGCCCCAACATTCGCAACGCTTATTCTATTCCCGATCGGTAATATTAGCCTTCAAGCAAAATAATTTGATGGGAATATTCCTGATCGGGAATATTTCTGCTTGACATTAACCAGAAATCGTGAGATGTTCCCGATCAGGAACATGAAAAAGATAAGTAACAGCATGGAATTAGGCGAAGTTATCCGGTCAAAGAGGAAGCGACTCAAAGTCACCCAGAAGGATCTTGCAATGGTGGCGGGAACAGGCTTGCGTTTCATCAGCGAACTGGAACGAGGAAAGCCGACAAGCCGCATCAGTGGCGTATTCAAAGTCATTCAGGCCTTGAACATTACTCTGACAGCAACAGAAAGGGACGAGACTCACGGGTAAAATCACCATGAAGGTTCTGACCGTCTATCTTAACAACCAAAATGCCGGCCAACTGGAAACAGACGAGGACGGCAGCTTGTGCTTTACCTACAATCAAGACTGGCTGGCAGGAAATGACAACATGCCGCTATCGAGAATGCTTCCGTTGTCGCCGGAAACATATAGAGGCAAGAAAGTGCGCGCTTTTTTTGCTGGGATTTTACCTGAACAAAGTTCCAGAAAGCGCGTCGCCGAGGTTCTTGGCATAAGCGAAACCAACGACATCAGTCTGCTGGAACGCATTGGCGGCGAATGCGCGGGCGCTGTCAGCCTGCTTCCTGAAGGCATGCAGCCTGATCCTGTTGAGTACAGGCTCCGCATGCTCAACCAGAAGGAGCTTGAGAAGGTAATTCATGAACTGCCTCGTCGCCCTCTGCTGGCCGGGGAAGAGGATCTGCGCCTGTCACTGGCCGGCGCACAGGAGAAGCTCCCTGTTGTTATTGATTCAGGTTCTGTGTCGCTGCCGCTTGGCAACACTCCGAGCACACATATCATCAAACCCGAGCCTCAACGATTTCCCGGTCTCGTAGCCAATGAAGCCTTCTGCATGAGGCTTGCGCGAGAAGTCGGTTTGAATGTCGCAAACGTGATGCCCCGGACAATTGGCGGCACGCCATGTATTATCGTTAGTCGATATGATCGTGCTCACACACATGACACCGAATCAACAATCCGCCTTCATCAGGAGGATTTCTGCCAGGCGCTTGGTCGCCCTCCCGAAAACAAATATCAGCAGGAAGGAGGGCCGCTTGTCCGCGAGTGCATAGATCTGTTGCGCAAATGGTCTACCATGCCGGTTCTTGATATTCTCGCTTTTATCGAAGGCCTCATTTTTAATCTGCTGATCGGCAATGCGGACGCACATGGCAAGAACTACTCGATTCTCTACCAGCAAGACCAGAGGCGGCTGGCCCCGTTTTACGATCTTGTTTCAACAATTGCCTGGCCGGAACTATCAACCCGACCCGCAATGAGCATTGGAAACTGTAAAGAC
>CAYSRM010000245.1:0-2008 GCA_964433435.1 uncultured Victivallales bacterium | reverse complement strand
AGGTTCGCCCTCCCTCATCTTTGTTTTGATCCTTGTTGACGAAGATCGGGACAATGATCGGGACAGGGATGAAGATCAAAGTCGATTACGATTACGATTACGATTATGATTATGATTAGGAACCGATAAGTTCTGTGCGTTCATGTCAAGCCGTAGTCCCGACTCAGTGGCGGAGGTCGGGACGAAGGAAGATCCAGCATCAAGCATCCAGCATCCAGCATCCAGAAACCAGCATCCAGAAACCAGAAACCAGCATGTTTTTTCAAGGGAATCAAATTGTCCGAGTTGACCGCTGGAACCGTCAAACAAAACTGCTCTTTTTTTTGCAAATTCATGCTGAAATGTATTATTATTTCACTTTCATGCTAACATTTCAGGAGGGTATTGTAAGGATGAAAAAACATGGCTTGATCTATTATTTGACTGTTGGGCTTCTTTTTGCAAGCTGGTGCTGTGCTGAGACCGGCAGCGCTGAAAACGACATAGGGATACTCAAACGAACAGGCAAGGCGTTCTCCGAAGTCGCGAAAAAGGCGATGCCCGCGGTGGTTTTTATAACAGTTGAGAAGGAAGTTGCAGTTCAGGGATACTCTCCTTTTCAGTTCAACGATCCCTTCGATTTCTTTGGATTCGACAGATTCAGGGGTCAGCCCGGGAGTCCGCGGACACAGCGAAGGGTTGTTCAGGGGTGGGGATCCGGGTTCATCATTACCGAGGATGGATACATTCTTACTAATAACCACGTGGTCGGGGATTCCGACAAGATTACCGTCAAATTGCATGACGGGAGGACTTTGGAAGCCGAGCTTGTCGGGACTGATCCAAGGTCGGAAGTTGCCGTTATTAAGATCGACGCTGAAGAACTGCCGTTTCTCGAGACAGCTGATTCCGCTAAGCTGGACATCGGGGAATGGGTCATAGCCATAGGGAACCCTTTCGGGTTGGCGGAGACGCTTACTGTCGGAGTTGTAAGCGCGAAAGGCAGAAGCAATATCGGACTTGCCGATTATGAGGATTTTATTCAGACCGATGCGGCAATTAACCCCGGAAATTCCGGCGGACCCCTGCTGAACATCGACGGGAAGGTGATAGGAATCAACACTGCTATAATGAGCCAGAGCGGCGGCTATATGGGAATTGGTTTTGCCATTCCCATTAACATGGCGCTTGCCATCAGGGATCAACTTGTGGAAAAGGGCAGGGTAACGCGCGGATTCCTGGGTGTCCGTCTCAATCCGCAATATGGCGACGAGATGGCGAAATCTTTCGGGCTTGACGAAGCCAGGGGCGCGCTGGTTGCTGAGGTGATGGAAGATACCCCGGGAGCAGAAGCGGGCCTTCGAAGCGGTGATATTATCCTGCAGATAAATGGCGATGAGCTTCGGGACAGTAATGAACTGATGAACAAGGTCGCCCTGATGCGGCCGGGCACAAATGTGACGTTAAAGATTTTCCGGGACGGGAAAGAGATTGAAAAGAAAGTGGAGCTTGGGACTTTCCCCGGCGATGAAGAATCCGAAGCCGAAGCCGGCGAGATACTCGGTGAGCTTGGTTTTTCGGTCACTGAACTTACGCCTGAGCTTGGCTCCAGACTGGGATACGAACTAGACGAAGGCGTGGTGGTCAGCGAAGTGGAAAGCGGAAGTATCGCGGAGGCTGCCGGTATTCAGCAGGGACATCTGATTCTAGGAGTTAACCGTAAGCCGGTGACCAGCCCTTCCGGGTTCAAAGCAGAAATTGCCAAGGCTGCAGAAGCGAAGAAACTGCTATTGAGGATAAAAAGCGGCAGTCGGTCATGGTATGTGCTCCTCGATTTAAGATAGATGCCGTGCTTCCGCAAAAGATGATTTATGAACTTGCCGGATAAAATCAAGGTAAAGCTGCGCCACCTGCCAGACAAACCTGGATGCTATATGATGCGTGATTCATCGGGCCGTATCATATACGTTGGAAAGGCCAGATCGCTTAGAAAGCGTGTTATGTCTTATTTTCGTGATGCCACGCTGCG
>CAYSRM010000244.1:0-2088 GCA_964433435.1 uncultured Victivallales bacterium | reverse complement strand
TTCAATCAGGAGCAACTGGATACGTGAGAAAAGACCAGGCTTATGAGGAACTTCTGCCAGCCATGCGAGCTGTAGTCAAGGGCGAGACATATATGGGAAAACGGCTTGAAGATTAGCCCGCATATCTCACAGGATTTCGTAGTAGCCTGTCCGCCATCCGGCGGAAGAACGTGCACAGCGCTGCTGCGGGGGCGCGAATTGGTAAAACGCCGGAGCAGCCGTATAGACATACTGCAATCTGACGGTTTGTCAATTCGTGACGTTGCAGTGGCGCTATTTGCGCTCGCAACAGGAATTCTGTGAGATATGCGGGTTAGTTGCTGGTTAACTTTCGCTGCTTTCGGCTTCCTGTTCCTGCCGCTTCTGTTCCTTCATCTGCTGTTGTTGGTTGCTGACGGCCTGTTCATGCTGCTGGTCGCCTGTTGTTCCTGACTCGCGCTGGTCAAGCTGACTTAAAGCTTCTGAACGACCGTAAAGAATCAACGTATCGCCAGGCCTTATTTTGGTGGACGCTTCCGGAACTCCGACATAGTTGCCGTTACTCCTGTATATCCCGATTATCGACACCCCTTCTTCCCGAAGGTTACAGGCTGTGAGGTCTTTGCCTGCCAGCCAGTCCCCTTCTTTGATTTTCAATTGCCTTATCACGTAATCCCCGGAAAGTTTCAGCAGGCCGATGTAGTCTCTCACTTCCATATCGGTCCACCTGGCAAGGGCTCGTTGCATGATTTTTCTGAGTCCCCTGTCGACGACCCGACTTAAAGACAGCAACCAGAGCGTCGTGATCCCTCCCACCAGCCAGAGCAGGCGAGTCAGTTTCGCGCCTTGTTCAGACCCCATAAACGAGAGTATCAGGGACAGGATTATTGAAACTATGCCGGCGCTTCTGACTAACATTAACGCCATTATTATCCGGCGGCGGACCGGATGTTCCATTACTGTCTCCGCTTCGCCGGTTGTGTAGCCTGTGCCGGTGAAAGCGGATCTGGCCTGAAAACGGGCGGCTTCGTAAGACAGGCCGGTTAACGTCAGAGCCACAGTCGCAAGCCTGGTGATGAGCAGAGAAAGCCCCAGGATTGTAAGAAGAGCCGCTATGCCAATAATTCCTATCATGCCCCCATAATAGACAACCAGCCGGGAAATGCAACTTATGAGAAGCCGGGAGAGTGTCGGGGAAAACGTGTTTGCGCCTAAGGGATAGCCTGATGGAGGCTCGACGAATCACCCAGTATTATGATACGAAGTATACATTCTTGGATCATCTGCACAATCTGTGGGTTGAGAGCGGTTAGGAAAACAAATCTAACCACAGATTCCGCGGAAGACCCACATTTTAATTCTGGAAGGTGAAAAAGGTGGATAACAAAAGAAACGATAAAAAGCCGGAATCGGGTATTGACTCTGATAGTCGCGATGTTTTGCCGGCCCAGGCTACTTCGTTGTTGAATAAGGCAATAAAGGAAAGCGCCACAGATATTCATATTGACCCGGTAGGGCCCGACACTTATCGCATATGCCATCGCGTCGACGGGGTGATCCATCCGGTAAGCGAGATACCGCTTTCCGAAGGCAAACACCTGATCAATCAGATAAAGGTGGCTGCGCAGCTTACACCGGACCATACCTTTGTTCCTGTAGAAAGCCGTATAGACTACGGGCAGGCCGGCAGCCGGCAGGAAATTCGCGTGACAATTATGCCTGCCACCCGTGGTGAAGCGGTGCATCTGAGAATGTTGTCGCCGCCCGAGGAAATCATGGAGCCTTCGGAACTGGGGATCTCAGAACCAATATTGAAGCAGATCAAGGATGTATTGAGTCGCCCTGAGGGGCTGATACTAATCTCCGGCCCGACAGGCGCAGGTAAGACTATGACATTGTATTCGCTCGCGTCGTTCCTCAACCTGGAGTCTTCCATTACCGTCTCCATCGAAGATCCCGTGGAATATGACCTCTCCTACGTCCGCCAGGTGCAAGCCAATCCCGAACACGGCCTGTCTATGCACGAAGGGCTGAGGTCGGTGTTGAGAATGGACCCGGATATCGTTATTGTCGGAGAGATACGGGATCCTGAGTCTGCGCGGACCGCAG
>CAYSRM010000243.1:0-2096 GCA_964433435.1 uncultured Victivallales bacterium | reverse complement strand
ATTGCAAGCAATACCTGGAGCGGTCCGATAAGTATCGGAACTACCCCTACAGGCATGTGTAAAGGAATTATGAAATCAATCATGGCGGGAACATTACAGCATGTTTTATTTACATTCAAGCGAGATTTGTAAAAAAATGCTTTTGGCAGAGAAGGTCATTATTTTGATCAATTGGCGGGAATCGACGAGGATCGGGATAAGGATGGAAGAATTGACAATGATCGGGAGAATGATAGAAAACGGTAAAGACCATGAGGCAAAAAAGATAATTCACGTTTGCTTTCATGTCGTGAATTTTGTATTTTTGAGAACCTGAGTATAGGCTATCTGCCTTTTTTGTTAAATGAAATAATTGCAGCAATTCGCATTATGGCCCATGGCTTCAATAGAATCGGACAGGAATGACCAACTTACTTGGTGTAAGACAGGCATTCCTGCCTGTCCTCTCATGCGTCAATGGCCATAATTAGAATTGCTGTAATTATTGTTTGATTTGTGGATATGGTTTAATAGGCGCATCGTAATGAGTATTTCCAAAGAGAGAGATAAACAGTTTGATTTTGTAATCAATCCTTACGTTACCAGCAACCGTTGCGTTGATACGCGTAGTGTTCAGTCGATTGCCGATTCTCTGTCAAAACCGGGAATGAAGGCCAGGGACAAAGCGCTTGCGGTTTATAACTACATTCGGCGGACCATGTTTCATTATCGTTTTTTAAGCAAGAAAACCGGGGGAGGCGGGGGTGCGGCTGATCTTATCAACAGGGTAGGCTATTGTCTCTGTACGCCCACTGCGGGGGCTCAATCGCACATTCTTCAATCAATGGGTGTGACGGCCCGTATCCTGGGAACTACCGGGCATGGAAGTTTTGTCGCAGAGTGGGATAACAGATGGCATTGGATGGATGCTTTTCTCGGGTTGGCGGCATGGAACGAAAATCGTAACGACCTCGCGACTCCTGAAGAGATAAAAGAAAATCTGTCGCTTCTTGAGCGCGAAAATGCGTCTCCGGCGCCGCTTTTGCCGTGTGGCGATATCTTGTATGCGGACGGCCTTCGGTTTGAACCAGGGAATACAGAATATCATGATCAATGCGGAAAAACCGATATTGAATGGGTGAAGCGCTGCGAACTTTCAAACCATAAGAATTATATCTGGGACAATACATTTAAACCGGATATTGTTTTGCGTCCCGGTGAAAGATATACAAGGGACTGGGACCATGAACCTGGCATGTATTTTTTGACGGGCGTCGATTCGGAATTCGCACCGCCGCATCATTTCTGCGGCGAGGCAGCGGAGATGCGAGATACGGTTAACTGGCCGTACTGGCGGCCATACATGAAATCAATAGAAAGCTTTGATCCGAAGACAGGCGAAAAGCAGACTGTTCGCACGGGGCGATACTGGGCTAACGGCCGGCTTACATGGAGGCCTTCACTTTCGGTCCTTGAGCAATGTTCTGAAACTGAAAATGTTCAATTCATTGAAGGCCGGCTTGTTCCCGTTGATTCGGGCCTGCCAATGAAGTTGGTATGGCGGACTGATCTGCCTTACTTCTGCCAGGGAGGGAGCCTTGAGGTTGCAGGTGAAGGGGATATGTCTCTTTCAATAGACACACCTGACAGTCTGTGTGCGCTGTTGGATGGCATTAAAACTGAACATGGAAAACATTTTGATTTTCGGCCCGTCTTTCTCGAAGATATGGGAAGAACCGGCTACAGATTGTGCCTTGAATTGCAGGGGGGGGGAGCTTGTATCGAAAGTCTTGAACAGGTAACGGTTTTTCAACACAACATGTATGCATTGCCGCAATTGATGCCCGGCCAGAATGAAATCAGGGTAGATCTTGCCAACCCGGCGATTCTGAGAAGAAGGGGGTTTTATGTTGAGTTTGAGTGGGAAGGCAAAGATGGGGACATACGCAGCAAGCGGGAAAAAGTCGAATCCTCACCGCAGATATTTTCAGTTGAGATAGATCGTGCAGCGGAAGATCTGCCTCGCATGCGGTACTTGACTTTGGAAAACGCGTTATGATGGAAAAATGCCGACTTTACTTTTTCTGACTTTTGTATTGCGAAAGTACCCCACTGTT
>CAYSRM010000242.1:0-2106 GCA_964433435.1 uncultured Victivallales bacterium | reverse complement strand
AAAGGCTGGCGCAGAAGCTGAAGAGAAGATGGCCTTCTATCTTCGCCGCTCATTGATCAGCATGACCGTTGTTTCAGGCCGGGACGCGAAGCGACGCGGTTTAAACGTACGAGTCAATGCTCTTGGGCAAGATCTCTACGCTGTGGCTGCAACAGCTTGACGTGCTTGCTGCGCGAGTCTGACAGGTGCAAAATACGCCTCAGGATAAAGATAGTCCTCACCGGATTCATCCACCACACGGATGTAACCATCCTGCGCAGCACGCTTGTCAGGCAGAACTTGGTAGATTTTTCTAATCTCCAAATCCTCACATTCCTCATTTCGTACACACACAACGTACTCTGTGTTTGTCTTTGCTGTAGTCATATTCTCAACTTAAGAACCGTTTAATTTTCATTTTCTTTCGACCGACACCGTGAGCTTCGTACCAATGCACTTCAGCTTTGCGTATCCTTCCGCCAACGGTGCGGACGCGCGCAAAGCCTTTAAGTTTACGCCAGCGACCATCTCCAAACTGGCGACGAAGGCGCATGATGTCTCGAATGCGTCCCCCGACCGCAATGGTCTCGGCATCTTCGATTTTGCCAACAATCTCGAAATGCATACGGAACCCTACCACAATGCAGGGCCATTATCAAGCTGTCCAACGTCCGCGAATGAGTTTCTCAGGGAGCCGCGCGCGGCGCGGATTCCTCAGTAACTGCTCCATTAGTTTGTTGGGCAGCCAGTTGCTGCCGTTTCCTGTGGTTGATCTCAGCCAGTTCTTTCAGTGTTCTGACGCCTTCTGTCTGCCAAAGCAGATCACCATGAACAGAGCACGTCGGATTTGACGCACCGACTACCCATGTAACAAGGTACGTTCCACCGGCGGGACAGACAGGCATGGTTCCTCCTTTGATATACTGACAGACCTCCTTCTGGTCGAGGGGATCGCCTTCGCGCAGATCCTTGACCATGGGGACACAGCAAGTCATGGGACAAGTCAGTTGACGAAGGTTGTTGAGACACGCATTGCGTTGCGATTTCTTGCGTGCCTTCAAGAACGAAGGCACCGCAATGACCGCCAACAAAACGAGGATGGCGATGGCTGGCACAAACACTCTCTTCTGGTTGAATTTCATATCCACCTGCCAAACATCAGCATTCCGAAAACTCATTCCGTTAATACAACAATAGTGGGTTAACCTTGCCCAGAAAGCAAGAACCCTGGAACCGCGAAACACGCGAATTTTGTGAATAAAAACTTCTGATATTTTGGGGCCCGGCCCGCCTGCTCGCCTGCTCTCTGGCAGTATAATAGATTGTGTGTCCCTTAGGAGACTGATTCGTCTTAGTCGCCGGTATGCACTTCGCCGGAATCCGCTAAACTGTTACATCCGTCATTTCACAAGTCAAGAAGTGTGCCGACTTTTTTCAACACCTCCCGAACGGTTGTTTCCGGGACATGACACAGCAACGACACCCTGCGCGCCCGCCAGTCCATGCTCTTCACTTGATCGGACAGCACGGCTCCTGATGCCTTCAGTCCCGCCGGAATCTTCACCTCAAAAGGGTATCCCTTGATCTGATTCGTGAGCGGGCAGAGGATCACCAGTCCAACTTTCCGATTGTAGGCATGGGGCGACAGGATGAGGGCCGGCCGGTGGCCTGCCTGTTCATGTCCGGCTTGCGGGTTAAATGAAATCCAAACCACGTCTCCGCGTTTCGGGCAATACAGGGGCATCACCCAATCTCCTGGCCGACGGCTTCACCCGACTCAACTTCCGCATGAATATTGTGCTTGGTCACGCCCTTGAGTAGATCATCCAGCCGGTACTCCGGGTCGGTATGTGGATCAATGACTATCTTTCCGTCGTCGACGGAGAGATCAACAGGTGTCCCGTAGGCCACATGTGCCTCTCTGACAAACGTCTTGGGAATCCGAATTGCGAGACTGTTTCCCCACTTCTGAATCTTCGTTTGCATGAATACCTCCAGTGTCTACAAAGAAGATACGTTTTGTTTCAGCAAATTACAAGTCGTTTCTCTTGCCGAACATGAAGATGACCGTATTTCAAATGGCCGTCCGCGGCCTTTTGAAATACGGGTCAATCTTGTGGTTGGCGA
>CAYSRM010000241.1:0-2120 GCA_964433435.1 uncultured Victivallales bacterium | reverse complement strand
TTGTGGTTTCGCGTTTTTTCAGTTCGCGTATGATGATGCGGGCGGCTTTTTCTTCTGAATTGCCTTCTCCCAGGGTTTCCCGGACTTTCTCCAGTTCATTAAGCATGACTCGTCGGGCGGAGCTTTCTTTCAAAAGGGGTGTAGTTTTTGCAGCGAGGTTGTTCGGGGTGGCTTTGTGTTGAACAAGTTCGGGGCAGATTTCCTTGCCTGCGATGATATTGACCATGGCGATATTTTTGATTCGTATCAGAGCTTTTGCTGCCAGGTATTCCAGGATGGCCGCGCGGTAAGTGACTACCATTGGGCAACGCATGAGCGCTGCTTCGATAGTTGCGGTGCCGGAAGCTACGATGGCAGCTTTTGATTGCCGGAGAACCTGTCGTGTCTGACCTGTGACGATTTGCCATTGATGAGGGGGGAGACCGCCTGTAGTCATGATACTGTTTGAAAGTGATGCCATCTCTTCTGACGGAGCTGCGATAATGAAAGAAGCATCGGGAAAAGCCTCTTCTATTCGGCAGGCAGCTTGCTTCATTACCGGCAGCAACCTGATGATTTCATGTTTACGGCTTCCGGGTAGAAGCGCTACATGAGGGCGACTACCCCATGGGAGAGGCGCAGGCGATTGAGCGATAACGGCTTTGGCTTCATCAACCAGTGGGTGTCCTGCAAAATCGACTTTGAGGCCGGTTCCTTTGAATAGTTCCGGCTCAAAAGGGAATATGGTTATGAGCCGGTCCAGCCAACGAGCCATTTTTGGTATACGGCCTTTATTCCATGCCCACACTTGGGGAGAGATATAATAGACGACGCATATACCCATTTCTCGCAGGCGTCGGGCCAGTCGGAGATTGAACCCTGGATAGTCAACGAGTATGGCGCATTCCGGTTGTCTTTCTGCAGCCAGGTTAAGAATCGAGTTGAAGACCTTTTTAAAGAATGGCAAGCGGCGTATTACCTGTGACAGTCCCATAACGGCCATATGATCTATACTGCAGGTTATTTCCATGCCGGTTTCGGACAGGCACGGTCCGCCAATGCCCCAGAAAGAACGGTCTGAAAGCTCTTTTTGAAGAGTTGAGACAACCTTGGCTGCATGCATGTCACCGGAGATTTCTCCGGTTACCACCAGGATATTTTTTTCAACGTCGTTCTTTATCAAGACGGATTATTCCTTATATTACGGCATATTTCCACTGCAAGCTGCAAAGCAGCCGAAGCGTGCTGTCCTGATACCACCGGGTCGGTTTTTGTTTTGACACTTTTTAGAAACGCTTCGAGTTCCTCTGGCAGGGGCTCTCCCGTTTCTATGGGTACGTTGGATACATCTATTTGCTGATCTCGTTTTGTATAGAGTTGGCCTGACTGGTGCAGGTAGTCCAGGGACACGTAGGTGTCTTCCTGGAAGACTCTTATCTTTCGTGTCTTTTCAATACTGATTCTGCTGGCGGTAAGGTTCGCTACGCAGCCGTTTTCGAATAAAAGGCGTACGTTTGCTATGTCCTCTGTAGGACTCAAGACCGGCACACCAACTGCGTGGATTTCCTTACATCTAGACTGAACCAGGTGCAGGATGATATCCAGATCGTGGATCATCAGGTCATGTACAACGCTCACTTCGGTTCCTCTTGGTATCTGGTTTTCTCTTGGTGGAGGGTAAGGGGCGAGTCGGACAGCTTCTATGAAACGAGGCGCCGTCAGGTTGTGTTCCATAAAGCGTATTACCGGATTGAATCTTTCGATATGACCAACCTGCAGGATCAGATCCTTGCTATCTGCAAGTTCAACCATCTTTTCTGCTTCCGCAGTGGTTGCGGATATCGGCTTTTCTACAAGCAGGTGTACACCTTTCTGGAGGAGGTGAATTCCGACTTCAAAGTGTTTATCAGTCGGGACCGCCACGCTGAGAGCTTCGGTTTTAGAGGCAAGTGCGTCGAGTTCCGTGAAGGGATCGGTATTATATGTGCGAGCTATTTTGTTGCAATGATCGCTGTTTGTGTCGTATATGCCGACGAGTTCAGCAGAGGGTGATTCCGAATAGACCCGGACATGATGCTGTCCGAGCGCGCCTACGCCGACTACGCCTACCTTTACAGGGTTATTTGTCATGTAAGTTGTCC
>CAYSRM010000240.1:0-2120 GCA_964433435.1 uncultured Victivallales bacterium | reverse complement strand
TGGAAAGCTAAATGGATCTGGGCGCATGCCCGGAAAGATGAAACCAATGTCTTCTACTACTTCCGCAAAACGTTCAACCTGCCGCCTGACTCTGAAAATTCCCGGGTATATATAACCGCGGACTCAAGCTATCAGCTCTACGTTAACGGACATTTTGTCGGCCGGGGATCGCCCAAATCACAACCTTTCTTTCAGTATTACGATCAATACACCGTTAGTGACTTCCTGAACCCCGATAAAAACTGCATCGCCGTGCTGGTAAACTACATTGGAAACATGCCCGACACGCACGGCGGGCTACTTGTCGAAATGGAAGACTCTCAAGGCAAAGCTCCAGTAACCAGCGACGCAACATGGCTGGTTTCTCAAGCTAAAGCATGGCAGAATGATACATACTATGTTCGGACCAACCATGTGACTCCCTACCAGGAGTTTTTCGATGCCAGGAAGGAACCGGCTGGATGGAAAAACCCGGAATTTGACGATACTTGCTGGCATCAACCAGTCGTCATCAAGGGACGCAATTCCGACCGGCCGCCCTGCGCAGGACCATGGTCAAAACTCGTTGCCCGGGATATACCTTTCATGACTAGCGAAGACGCCTTGCCCCGTCGAGTTGAATACGCCGAGGAAAGTCTTGATCTGATCAACAGGTCACGGGAGAACGACCTTGCCCCCGGACTCTCTATGGTCGGCAATCCGATTAAATACGCCAGGGCGGAAGATACAGGCAATCTTTGTTCTGCAGAAGGACTCACTGTAGTTCAATCCAGCGTCAACCACCGGGAGGATCTGGATTTTGACGGCATGTATGCTCCTGCCATAGTCCTGGATTTCGGACGGATAATCACCGCGCGCTCAAGACTGCACATTGAAGGCCCCGTAGGGGGCATAATTGACATCGGCTACGCCGAACGCCTGATCGACGGTCGTTTCAACATCGCCATGGAATGCGAGTTTGCCGACAGGTACATCATGAAACACGGCGACCAGGTATTCGAATCGTTTGCATGGAAAGCATTCCGATACCTCAAACTGAGATTTCGTTCGTGTTTCAGTCCTGTCACCATCCGCAGCGTGAAGGGAGTCATCTCAACTTATCCCTACCGGGAATCAGGAGGGTTTTCGTCAAACGATCAAGATCTGAACGGGGTCTTTGATATATCCAGGGCAACAATCCGTCTTTGTTCAAATGAATTCCTGATGGATACGCCATGGCGCGAACAGGCTCAATGGCTTGGCGACGTGGCATTGGTGACTGTTCCAGCCATACACTCATGCTTCGGCGACACCGCACTGACAGGAAAATACCTGATGCAGGCGGGACAGAATCAGTGCCCTACTGGAATGCTTTCAAATGTCAGCAACGCGGTTAACAAAAACTGGCGCATGTCCATTCCGGACTACTCGCTCTGGTGGATCAAAGGCCTGGCGGAGCATTTTCTTTTTTCCGGAGATGAAAATCTCATCCATCGACTTTACCCGCAGGCCTTGCGCATAATTGACGCGCACCTTGAATACCTCAACGAAGACATGCTGATCGAAGATATGCCTTACTGGGTTTTCATAGACTGGGCCGACGTTGACAGACGCGGCATATGTTCGGCTTACAATGCCATTTTCTACGGCGTACTGGAGAGCATGCTTACATTAACTCAATTCAAGAACGACGCTTACACCTCGGAAATGATTCAACAAATCCGTTTCAATATGCATGAGTCATTCAACACAGCGCTTTTTGATAAGAACCGCGGCTGTTACGCCGACGCTTCTATCGACGGAGCGCTTACTGACAAAATAAGTGAACATGGCAATATGACTCCAATATGGGCAGGACTGTGCAACAAGACTCGTGCCCTCCGCATTATAAACCTTATGTTTGAAGCCGATCAGCCCTTGGCATTTACTGAAGCGCAGCCCTTCTACATGGCTGTTGTTCTGAAAGCCCTGGATAATGCGGGCCGTTTCGACCTGGCCCTTGATCTAATCAGGACAAGATGGGGGAAACGGATGCTTGCAAAAGGTGCCAGCTCAACTCTTGAAGAATGGTATCAGAACGGTAGCTGGCGCAAGGGAGAATTCAGGGGGTTCCTTCGGTCGCATTCACACGCCTGGTCTGC
>CAYSRM010000239.1:0-2138 GCA_964433435.1 uncultured Victivallales bacterium | reverse complement strand
TTCCGCCGGATGGCGGACAGGCAGCTACGAAATTCTGTGAGATATGCGGGCTAATGTTTTCTCTTCTTCTTTCCTTCATCATTGGACATTCCGTGTTGGATATTGGATATTCTCCCCTGCTTACGTTTCTTCGCAATTATCAACAAGTTGCATCGATCTTCTACGCAAAACACACAAAACTTATCGGATCAGGATCTATATCGTCGCGGCGGTCTCCTGAGCTTCTTCGGTAACCCTCAGCACTTCCTCAACGCTGGTCACCCCCGCCTGCACCTTGGCCCATCCATCTTCTCTGAGTGTGCGCATACCCTGCTCTATGGCCTTTTGCTTTATAATGTGCGTAGAACTGTGGGTAACCACCAGAGATTCAATGGAATCAGTTGCCTGCAAAGTCTCAAAAATCCCTACTCGCCCGCGAAAACCGGTATCACGGCACTTCTCACACCCTACAGGCTCAAAAAACCGTTCAACCCCGTTACCATCAGGAGGAAAACCCACCTCATCGAGAAATTCCTTGTCGGGCTTAAACTCCTTCCGGCATTCCGGGCAAAGGCGTCTGACCAGCCGCTGGGCAATTACCGCCTCAACAGCCGACGCAATAAGGTAAGGTTCCACCCCCATATCAAGCAAACGAGTAAATGCCCCGGCTGCATCGTTTGTATGCAGCGTACTGAAAACAAGATGGCCGGTAAGCGAAGCCTGAATAGCCATCTCAGCAGTCTCCACATCCCTAACCTCCCCGATCATTATTATGTCCGGGTCCTGTCGCAGAAAAGACCTCAACGCCCTCGCAAAAGTCAACCCGATTTGCGGACGCACAAGAAGCTGGTTGATGCCCTCCATCTCGTACTCTATCGGCTCTTCAGCCGTAAGAATACGTCTGTCTACCTGGTTGATTTCATTCAAAAAAGCATACAGCGATGTTGATTTCCCCGACCCGGTAGGACCGGTAACAAGAACAATTCCATTTGGCTTGTGAATGATTTTCTTCACCACGTCCCGCTCATAAGCGCTCAAACCCAGCTCTGTCAGGCTTATGAATTCACTGCTCTTCTGCAACAAACGCAGGCTCACGCTCTCACCATAAACCGTAGGCATGGTAGAAACGCGGATGTCTATGTCCTCACTCCCCACACGCAGACCTATCCTGCCGTCCATCGGTAAACGCTTTTCGGCTATATCCATATTCGCCATAACTTTGATCCGGGAAATGATTGCCGCCTGAAACCTGTTAAGCTGCTGCGGCACCGGCGTCTGATGCAACACACCGTCAATCCTGTACCGTATCCTGAGCTTGTTTTCCATCGGCTCAACGTGTATATCAGTAGCGCCCTGTTCACAGGCTTCCCATATAATCTGATTCACAAATTTCACAATGGAAGCTTCCTGGTCCATTTGACCAAGATCGGTCTTGGACAATTCCTCATCAGGAGCCACCTCGTACCTTCCATCGCTCATCATACGGTCGACAGTGTCAGCGCCCACCCCGTAAAAGGAGGTCACCGCCTTGTTAATATCCGAGGAAGAACTCAACGCAAGCTTCACCCTGGTGCCGGAAGCTATGCGCAGAGTATCTACAAGCCCCAGATCAAACGGATCTTTGCACGCCACGGTCAAAACACCATTCTCAAAGGAAATCGGCAGGACATTGTATTGAAACACCGTCTTCGTGGACAACCTGTCCAGTACTTCCGCGTCAATTGGCTCATTGCCAACCCGCACAAAGGACAGGTTCATTACATCAGCAACCGACTTAAGAAAAGCTTCCTCGCTCGCATACTCGTTGCTGACGATAACCTCGGTAATACTGGAATCTCCCATCCGGGTCTGCTCAATCAAATCGGTGATCTGTTCTTCAGAAAACAACCCGCACTGCTCCAACACCTTAGATAAATAACTTTCCGATACCTTGCTCATAAAAAACTCCCGTGCAGGCGAGCCATGTCTGGCCCCTCTCTTATTCCTTCGCCTTTTCCCTTTCGCGCCCTTTAGCGCCTTTCGCAGTTTATCTCTCCTCTTCTTCTTTTCTTCTTTTCTTCCCCTTCATCATTGATCATTCCGTGCCCTGCCCGCCATAGCCTTGGCGAAGGCGTGGCCGCGCCCGCCGAAGCTACCTGAGCGAAGGCGTGGCCGCGCCC
>CAYSRM010000238.1:0-2146 GCA_964433435.1 uncultured Victivallales bacterium | reverse complement strand
AACCAATGATGCAGCCGCCAGGCTGCCAATGACACGCCGCCAGGGCGAAAATGACTCTCCTCTATGGAATCAACATTATGACCCTAAGGTATCTTTGTCGAGTCTTTTGCGATGGGTTCACGGTCTCTCAATCTGTGAGATTGGCGTGATCCCTGCCGGAAACTGAATTCAGGTTTGGACTTCTCGTATCAAGCGCCTATAATTTTGGATAGGAAATTTATCGGGACTGCAATTTTCGGGGAGCAATGACAGGTATGGGAATTATAGGCAATACCGGCGCTGCTGCGCTTAGTCGCTGGGCTTCTGTTCGACACACAGTAACAGTTCTTTGCGGTGTGCTTTATATTGCCGTCAGGCCTGGCATGTGGCCGCGGACAGTTAGGGACGTGTTTGGACGACAGGTAGTATTTACTGGCTTTGACGCCTTGCCTTTGGTGGCGCTTGTGGCTGTGCTTGCCGGAGTTTCCATCGTCTCCCAGTCTCAACTCTGGCTTGCAAGGATAGGACAGACAGATATGCTTGGTGCGCTGCTGGTCAGTGTGCTGATAAGGGAAATTGCTCCTCTGCTGGTTAACTTTATTGTGCTTGGCCGAAGCGGGACAGCGGTTGCCACCGAGCTGGCGAATATGCGGGTACACAAGGAAATCGAGGTTCTTGAGGGTCAGGGAATAGATACTATGCAGTACCTGGTTATGCCTCGTGTTTTGAGTTTTGCCGCATGTGTATTCGCTCTGGCAATATTCTTCAGCGCCATTGCATTTCTATCAGGTTTTATTTTTGCCGGGCTCATCGGGACCGCCACTGGAGACATCACCGGTTTTGCGGAAAATATAATGGGAGCTGTTGTCCCGGCGGACATATACGGGTTTCTTGCCAAGACGCTTGTTTCGGGCGCTGCGGTAGGCACCATATCCTGTATTGAAGGGCTGGGCGCCTGCGAATCCATCAACGAGGCGCCGCGGGCAGTGACCAGGACAGTAGTCAAATCTCTGGCAACAGTGCTGTTGATATCGGCATTGGTGTCGTTGTTGACTTATGTCTGACGTTAGGAGTTTATGTCATACAGGTTTCTGAGAAAATGAAAAAGATACTTGAATTTATTGAAACAGATTTCGAAGCGGGGGATAATCGCGGCTTGAATTTGAAAAATATCAATGCATGCGTTTTTAGAAACGAGATTACAGGTATATATGTGGAGCATGGAGAGGACAGTCCATTGTTTGATCTAGCGGAGGGAATGGCCCGGCCTTCGCGGGGGACAGTTGAATTCATGGGAAAGCGATGGCAGGAGATGGGCGCTTCCGAACTCCTGAAAAACCGGGGCAGGATAGGACGCACCTTTGGCGCAAACGCATGGCTGAGCAATCTTACGGTTCTGGAGAATCTGCTGCTGGCGCAGAGGCATCATACCAGACGCCTTGAGAAAGACATACGCGAGGAAGCAGATCGCCTGGCATCTATGCTGGGGATAGAGATACCTTCGGTCCATTCATTTTCAGCGCCTGAGAGCACACTTCGCAAGTGTGAATTGATACGAGCCTTTCTTGGCCGACCCGATCTTGCCCTTATCGATCTTGCCGGAAGTAAAGGCGATAGGTCGGATCTGGACAAGCTGTTTGCGTTGTGCAGGGAAACCGCCGGCAATGGAACGGCGTTCCTGCTTACGACCACTGACAGTCAAATCTGGGAACGAGTAAGACAGGAAACAAACCTCAACTTTATCCTCGGGTTGGATGGCACATTAAAACAACTGGAGAATCCGGTATGAAAAGAGAGTTTAAATTCAGATATGCCAATGAAATAGCCGGCACCTTTGTGTTGCTCGCGCTCATTCTTGCTGTTGTTGGGATTATTATGACTGCTCACTACCGGGGATGGTTTGAGAAACGCTTTGAGATCCGACTGATGTTTGAGACGCAGCAGGGCAGCTACGGACTTAAAGAAGGTGATGAAGTCAGGGCCGGAAATACGCGCGCAGGGAGTGTTAAAGAAATAGTCCCTACCGAAGGAGGCAAGCTGGAGGCGGTGCTGGAAATAAAGGAAAGATTCAACCCGCTAGTCAGAAAGGACTCGGTCGCGCGTATCAAGAAGAAATTTGTTGCAGCCGGAGACACATATGTTGAGATTAGCCGCGGCAAAAAACAGC
>CAYSRM010000237.1:0-2157 GCA_964433435.1 uncultured Victivallales bacterium | reverse complement strand
TGTTCATTTCGAGAAAATATCCAAATACGACAGAACCGAACCTGTATCATTCGGAATACCTTTTGCCAGAGGCGAATTGAAAGACCCGGGGTGCTTCCGACTTCTCGACAACGAACGTGAGGTTCTTGCGCAGTCAAAAGTCACTGCTTCCTGGCCGGACGGCTCTGTGAAATGGCTGTTTGTGCGTTCTCTAATTGATCTGCCCGGAAATGCCTCCAAGGAAATGCATTTCGATATCAATCGGTCCGGGAAAAACACGCACCCGGAAACGCGGTTGAAACTGAATCAACAGGAAGACGGGAACATTGATGTGTCCACAGGGCCTCTCAGCCTTCGCCTTCCCGCAAAAGGAATAAAGCCCGTTGAGAAAGTCGCGCTGCGGGGCAGAAGTATCTGGAATAACGAGCCTTTTAATGGATTTCGCATTCTCTACGGAAACAGCGTCTACAACAGCGCGGAATGCAATACTGTCATAACCATTGAAGAAGAAGGGCCCGTATGTGCGGTGGTTCGAGTTGACGCGATAGCACCGGATGACGACTACGCTGTTCCCGGGATGAGCGCGAGGTTCTATTTCTGGGCCGATATGCCCTGTTTCTTCATGGACTACACTTTTGTAAACAGAGACACGCAGGCGGGAAGGATAACTGAAGTGACAGATTGGGCGCTTGACATTCTCCCTGAAACCAGAGAACAGGTTTTAAGACGCGCGGCAAAAGGTTTTTCAATGGAACAATGCGAAAAATCAGAAACCGAAGCCGCTGCCATCGAGTTCACGTCTGATTATATGCTGCGTGATTCATGCGAGCATCAAATAGGATGTTATGCCTACAATTCCTGGGCCGACTGGGAATCACCCTCAGGCGGACTCATGGTTTCAGTGCGACATGCGGCTCAGAATTTTCCAAAAAAATACTTTGTTGATAAGAACAGGTTGTCAATCGAACTATATCCCGAATCAGAAAAAGATCCGCTCGAATGGTTTGCCGGAACAGCCAAGACACATGAACTGCTTTTTCACTTTCATGACAGTGGAACTGATGACGCCACCCTTAACGCCCGGGCGGCACAGTTTCAGTTGCCCGACCGGCCGGCTCTAGAACCTGAACGTTATGGCCACAGCGGAATATGGCTGGAATCAGTGTTCAAAGGACCAGTAAGCAGAAAGGTTATGTCATACTTCTGCACACTCGCAGATATGAGGCCGCTGGGCGCCGGTATATTTAATTTCGGCGATGAACAGGAGTGGGGATACACAAATCAAGGCAGAGGATTCGAGGGCGTTGATGAAGGCGACAAGCTTGTTTGGCTGAATAACGAGTACGACCTGATCCATCATCTCTATGTTTTCTACGCCCGCACAGGTGAGCGCCGATTCCTGGAATATGCAACCAACGCCGCAAGCCACATGATGGACGTGGACATTGTTCACGGGCCATGCAAAGATCTCCATAGGGGTGGCCATCGCGCGCATGTGCGAAGGCATGCGTCCGAAAACAAGGTCGTGCCTTCCCACCAGTGGGTACAGGGACTTTTCGACACTTATCACATGACCGGTAATCCTTCTGCAAAGGACTATGGGCTGGGGATTGCAGACAATATAATCCGGCATTGTGAAAAACGCGACTTCCTGATTCCCGGAAAGGCCAGCACCCGCGAGATGGGATGGGCCTTACGCGCGTTGAACAATACCTGGCTCGAAACGAATGATGAGACATATATGGGAATAGGGCAAAAAATCGTTCATTTATTCCAAGAGTGGAGTGAACCTGGAGCAATGCTTGCCCCTTACACCTCGCATACAGAAGTGCGTGTCAATTTCATGAACGCGCTCACAGGAACTTCGTTGGCCCAATGGGCAATCGCCAACGATGATCAGAAAGCCGGGAATATCGTTGTTGCTATTGCCGATGATATTATTGAAAACGGCATGTCGCCATGGGGAATGCCTTACTACAAGGAACTGCCTTCGCTCAAACGTGCCAGCGCAGGCATCCAGTCGCTTGAATTGTTCGCGCAAGCGTTCATGCTCACGGGCGACAGGAAATATCTTGAGGCCGGATTGCCAACGCTGGAATCTTCTTTTACATTATCCTATCCTCATCTGGGTTCAATGATCAAGAAACCCATGAAAAACGGCGTCTATCGGCTCAATCA
>CAYSRM010000236.1:0-2183 GCA_964433435.1 uncultured Victivallales bacterium | reverse complement strand
CAAAGGTGTCTTTTACAACCGTGGCGGAATCCCGCTTGGGGAAAACCGTGTAGCGCCCCAGCGCATTTGCCTCAACGGCAAGATCCATGAGCGGAAACATAATGTCTGGCTGGAAACGGTCGGCAAGCGCCTTGATGACCTTGAAATGCTCCCCGTAGTTCTGTTGCGCTAGTTTAACTGTGCAGTTTGTTATTGCGAGGCCAGGAAATCCCATCAGCGGCACGACAAGGCGTCGTCCTTCTTTGCCTCGCTCCTGAACTTTTATCGCGAGTTCTTTAGTCACCATAACAGGGCTCCAGGTAAAGACGGAAAATTAGCCGGATTTTTTAAAGAAGGCAAGCATATCGTTGAAGTTTCGGGCATTGTGTTTCCGGAATCAAGTTGGAAGCGGCCTAAGACGTTCCATTTCGTACATTGTCGCCTGTGATTCGGCAGGGAGGAAAAGTCCGCCGCCGCAATTTGAAAAGTACTTACCGACTTTTTTTCTGTACCATTTGGCAGGGCGAAGATGAATCTTTCCGTCAGTTCTGGATTGGTCGCAATTCGTTCGCCAGTCTTCGTGGGTTACAACTTCAAGATACATACCGCCCCTGCACAGCGAATGAATGTTTTCCAATGCGGCATTAATTTCATTATCCGGGAGGTATTGCAGCACACTCTGGCAAATGACAAGGTCGAACCGTTTTCTTGTATGGTAGTCTGTTATGGAGCTGTGTTTCCAGCCAAGCCGGGCGCAAAGCTGACTGCTGGAATCCACGCCGGTGTAAGCGATGCCTGGAAACTGATCTTCAAGAGGTTTTTTCCAGAGTCCGAGTCCGCATCCCATATCGAGAGCTGATTTTACGGGAATCCGGAGATATCGAAGATAGCTGCATATATGGTTTACGAGCAGGACAATATCTTTTTCTTCAACAGCCCTTGTCTGGGGATTGACATAGAACTTTTCGTAGTAGGAATTATCGAAAATGTTGCGTGTCTTTTTCTGTCCCATGGCTTTTTTCAGTCCGGCATAAATGTAGCTGGCTATTTTTCTTTTACAGTTGCAAGAACGGCGATTGAAACAAAAGCCAGGACTGCCCCGACAAGGAAAGTGGCAGTGGAAGAAAGCTGCGCCCAGAGGAAACCCGCAAGAAGGCCTGCGGGCAGATCCGCAATGCCTACGCCTGTATGGTAGACGCCCAAGGCCGTTCCCCGGACTTCTTCGTCCGCGAGGTCGCTGATAAATGCCCTGGCTGTTGCGTCGGTCATTGCCATGTGCAGTCCGAAAAGACCCATCAGGGTCCATGCCGCGAACATAGAATTGAGCAACGCAAAGCCCGTGGCTGTCAGAGCATACAGAACGAAACCGGCCATCAGCACTTTTTTTCGCCCTATTCTATCGGAAAGTCTGCCCGCTGGTATTGACGCGGCCATATAAACAATGTTGTAGAAAAGATATACGAGCGGGACGACAACCTGGGAGACTCCCATTTCGAATATGCGAAGAATGAAGAAAGTAAACGTGTAGTTGCCGATGCCGAAAATTACGGAGGCGACAACCAGTTTGCGGACGTTTGGCGGCAGTTTACGCCAGTTAAGGGAAGGTTTTTTGCGTGAGCCGGTAACGGGTTTTTCTTTCGTGCCCAGTATTATGCAGGCTGTTCCAATTGCTCCCGGGATTATCGCAAGAAGGAAAACTGTACGGTAGTTCATATCCATGTCCCAGGGAAGAAAGCGCAGAAGAAAATAAGCGCAGATGGTTCCCAGCATTGCCCCGGTTGTGTCCATGGCCCGGTGGAATCCGAATGATCTGCCCCTGGTCTTTTTTGTCTTCTCGGTTGAAGAAGCCAGCAGGGCATCGCGGGGAGCGGTGCGTACGCCTTTGCCAAAACGGTCTGCAGCTCTTACCGCAAGCACTGCCCACCAGGTATGCGCCAGCGCAAGAAACGGTTTGACTATATTTGAAAGAGCGTAGCCTGTAACCGCAAGGGCTTTTCTTCTTCCCAGTCGGTCGGAAATGTAGCCGGAGAAGACCTTAAGGATCGAAGCCAAGCTCCTGGAAACACCCTCTATAAGTCCGATTAACGGCTTGGGAATGTTGAGTATCTGCGCCATGAAGGCGGGAAGAAGCGGAAAGATCATCTCGCTCGACCAGTCGTTGAACAGGCTGGTCAGGCCCAGGGACAGGACATTGCGGTCGATCT
>CAYSRM010000235.1:0-2185 GCA_964433435.1 uncultured Victivallales bacterium | reverse complement strand
GCTCGCACACGCAACGTTCGCCTCGGCCCAGAGCCATCACCATCGCCAGTCGCGCAGGATGGCCGAGAGCCTTGAAAAACGCCGCTCTTTCCTGCATCTGCATGTCTTTTGCTTTATTCATGTCGCAAAAAATACCAGTAACTTGGTTATTAGGTCAAGTAACAAATTGTATTCAACCGGAATTTCTCACAGAATTTCGTAGTGAGAGCGTGGAGATTCAACAACTCAAAGCGTAAACTTTTTTTCCATGCATCGGAGCGAATTAAGAAAACGGCAATGCGCGCAGTTTTTTTCACGTTGAAGACAGTAGTCCTGAAGTATCTGCATCAAGCCCTGCTGATACAGGCCGGCTGCGTATATTGCCGGGTTGTGATCCGGACCCAGCAGATTGTATGCGGCAAGACGTATCAGGCTGTTATCCTGTTCTTTCGGGAGGCAGTTGACCACGTCGGTTCCAGCGTAGCCGCAAGCAAGGGCAAAAGGAACAAACACGTTGGAGATGATTGCCGCATTTCTGCCGGCGCCGATAAGAGCAACCGGCTTGCTGCGTTTCCTGCCGGACAGGCCGAGCCGATGGTCCCAGAAAGGCAATGACACGTCGAGTAACCGGCCTGCGGATTTAATCCATTGGGCAGGAGTTTGCGAGCCGATGTCGCGCAGGCGTTGACTCAGCGGAGGATCCAGCGTGAAGACCGCCGCCGCGGCCGCCATTCTTCTGGCAGGATGGTTGTGCGGCCGCAGCGAGGAAAGGTCCCAGTCTTCCCGCGACATCGTATCCTTCCCGAACACCGATTCGAGTTTCCACCAGCGGTCCCAGAGTTCCCTTATAAACACCCTTGTTTCATCGTTCCACGACGTCTTGAGTTTTGACGGCAGAAGACCCGAGGCTCCCAGCAACAATGCATAAGCAAGACGGGTGTTGCCGCCCGACTCGGACGCCAGTGTTTCGAAAGGAATAAGGCGGGCCAGGCGTTTGAATGCGTGCCGGTTTTTCTTGTAACCGAGAGCCGTCATGGTTTCTTCGTAAAGGGCCTGATTTTCTCCGTTTCGATCCACGCCCAGTCGAAGGCGCCGGGTCTTGAATGCGATCCGCTCTCTCCCTGCGGCCTGCAGAAGCCCGGCGACATCTTCCGGCTGCCATTGCCCAACTATACTGGAGCAGGGGGTAAGCCCTTTCTGCGGCATGGCGAAGGGATAGGAAGTTATGTCGATAGAGTCGAAAGAAAAAGACCGGTTGCCTTCAAGCGCTTCCTTGAGCGAAATCTGGATCGCGCCCGGGGGTAACGAGCTTTTTGATAGAGTACCGGGAAAATATGTTACATGGGCCACAACGTTTGAATACAACCGATCTTTCGCGTGATGGTGGGCGTTCCAGTCAGCAGGATTAATGTGGACTTCAATATCGCCGGTAACGGTACGCTCGCCGCCAATATGCAGGCGGGCGTTGATGAAATCCGGTCCGGCCTCAAGGTTCCATTTTCCGGGTTCCTCGACTGTTACCGATTCCGCGTCCTCGGTCTTCATTGCCAGGGGCCTGTATAAGGGATCGAACCAGACCGCGTGGAGGTGACGTTCGGAGAAGTTGTTTTCCCAGCCTGCGGTGTAACCGGAAAGCCCGCGTCCTTCGCGTATCTGGGGGCAGAAAAGAGCGTCCCATTTCGTAAAGCAGCCTGCGAAGGCATTATCTATTTCGGTTATGTTCGGTTCCATGTAGTTATCCAGGATTACAACGATTATTCCAGCATTATTATGTGCTTCACCGCGGTCGTGTGCAAGTGCGGAGAACAGCTTACAATTACAACCGTAGGACGGTGCTCTGCGCCGTCCCCTACCCCTATCCCGCGCGTCTGTACCACAAAAACCTTCTTCCCTTCCTGAGGCGGCCTTTGGCCGCAACCAACACGGCAGCAGGCTAAACAGACTTCAGACAATTTTTGCCCTTCATCATTGGATATTCCGTGTTCATCATTGGATATTCCCTCCTACCTCTTCCCCGTCACTAGCCCCGAAATAAGCGAGTCTTCCGGATGTACAGGATACTGGATGCTCAAACCTTTTACGTAAAACGCATAGAACCTATCGGTTCAGAATCTAACAACTTCATGTTCTTCCGCAAATAACCTGCGCCAGGCATCTCCAGTTCTTGACTATAACCACGCAAAGCGCACATAATGCAGGCTTGTGG
>CAYSRM010000234.1:0-2240 GCA_964433435.1 uncultured Victivallales bacterium | reverse complement strand
TAAGAATGGCAGGCGCCGACTGGTTTTTCGTATGCAGGCAAGGCCCCGGTTTTGAACAGCAGGCCGACAGTTTCCAGCCGCTGCTTATTCTGATCCTGGGCTTAACGGTTACGGCTTTTATCGGCGGGGAGTTTCTCCTTGTGGTTCGAAGGACACGTAAGGTTGAGCGAGAGGTTGTGGAACGAACATCGCAGCTCCGGGAAGCCAAGCAGGAGCTGGAGTCGGAAATGGCGGAGCGTAAGCGGCTGGAGGAAGAAATTCTTGAAGTTGGCAATCGTGAGAAGCTCAGGGTGGGGCAGGATCTGCATGATTCACTTGGGCAGAAACTTACCGCTGCGGTGCTGAAAGGGCGGGCATTGGTTAAATCCGTAAAAAGACGTGAAACCGGGGACGATACGCAGGTGGAAGATGTTGTTGATCTTGTGAAGAGCGCGTTAAGCCAGGTGCGGCGTCTTGCCAAGGGGCTTGCCCCGGTGGAACTGGGCAACGAGGGGTTGAGAGGAGCGTTGGAGCGGCTTGCTCGGGACACAAGGGAAATTCACGGCGTAGAATGTGAGGTCGAAAGCAATGGTGACAAGTTGGAACTTGAAAAGTCTGTTGCTCTGCATCTTTATCATATTTCGCAGGAGGCCGTCACAAATGCCTTGAAGCACGGGAAGGCAGGCCACATTCTGATAAAGGTGGAGAAAGATGGAGAAGCATTGAAGCTGACAGTGAGAGACGATGGAAGCGGGATAGGTCCGGAACGCGGGCAGGAAGGTCTTGGTATGCGCATCATGCGCCACCGCGCGGATATGATCGGCGGCAGGCTGGAAGTCAGGAATGTGCATGGAGGCGGTACGGAAGTTTGTTGTGTGGTGTAAGTGGAAGAGAGAAACTACGAAAGTCGCTAAAAACGCGAAATTGCATTAATTTGATTCTATCGCTTTGCGATAGGTATCAAATTAATGCAAGGGTTGGATGGGAAGAAGAGGAAGTCATTGGTGAGAGAGGGAGAATATCCAATGATGAACACGGAATATCCAATGATGAAGGAGAAGGAGAGCCACGTCAGCGATGATATTGCTAAGTGGCCACTTGCCGCAGGGCGGCGACGTGGAAGAGATAAACTACGAAATGCGCTAAAAGACGCTAAAAAAGATAAAGGACTGTCGGAGCATAGCTCAGGCAATTTCGCGTCTTTTCGCGTGTTTAGTAGTTTTTAATCTTTTCTGCGGTGTTTCTGTTGGTTTTGATAGACCGGAAGGCGGTACGGAAGTTTGTTGTGTTGTATGAGGCAATTCACCACAAGGAGCGCAAAGAGCGCAAGGGAAGAAGGGGAAGGCGGCGGAGAATAAAACTACGAAATGCGCTAAAAGACGCTAAAAAAGATAAAGGACTGTCGGAGCATAGCTCAGGCAATTTCGCGTCTTTTCGCGTGTTTAGTAGTTTTTAATCTTTTCTGCGGTGTTTCTGTTGGTTTTGATAGAACGGTTTTCTACTTAAGGATTTTTTATGAGCAAGCGCGAGACAGATTCTTACAGAATTCTGGTGGTTGACGATCATGCCATAGTGCGGCAGGGGCTGGCGATGTTGCTTGTTTCCGAACCGGACTTTGAGATTTGTGGTGAGGCTGGCTCTATTTCTGAAGCTGAAACGCAACTGGAAAAGGTCACACCTGACGTGCTTATTGTCGATATTACCCTTAAGGATGAAAACGGGCTTGATCTGATTCCTTATGCTTCTGCGCGGAACCCTGAACTGAAAACACTGGTTCTGTCCATGCATGAAGAAAGCGATTATGTGGAACAGGCTTTGCGTGCGGGGGCCCAGGGGTATGTGATGAAGGAGAATGCCGACGAGGTAATTGTAGAGGCGCTGCGGACAGTTCTGCGAGGGGAGATATATGTGAGCGGCGAAACCGCAAGCAGGATGATGCGCCGGCATGT
Source organism: uncultured Victivallales bacterium (assembly GCA_964433435.1). Taxonomy (GTDB): domain Bacteria; phylum Verrucomicrobiota; class Kiritimatiellia; order UBA8416; family CAYSRM01; genus CAYSRM01. The sequence goes on along the minus strand of CAYSRM010000234.1, from coordinate 312 downwards.
GGGCGCGTCTTCCGGGGATGAGGAGCCGGAGGAAGGTGTCGCATCATTGACAGGACGCGAGAAGGATGTTTTCCGGTTGATAGGCCAGGGGCTTACTACGAAGGCAATTGCGGAAAAGCTTGAACTCAGTGCCCGGACCGTGGAAGTGCATCGCGCGCATATAAAGAAAAAGCTCGGCTGCGATTCCGCAGCCCAGGTTTTCCGCGAAGCCGTCAGGTGGGTTGAAAAAAGATAAAAACTATCCGCCTTCGCTCAGGTAGCTACGGCGGACGCTGCTACGGATAGAAAAAGGAAACTATCGGAGTAACACTC
>CAYSRM010000233.1:0-2246 GCA_964433435.1 uncultured Victivallales bacterium | reverse complement strand
CTTGGAGCCGGGCTTGGCGCCATCCTTATCTGTGTTCTTGCGGCGAAATTTCACATTCTTCTCCTTCACAGAAACGCGTCTCAAGCTGATGCTCGTGAGGCAAAGAACCCTCAAGGGGTCTCAGCTTTGAGCGCATGTCATTGTACTGGTCTTCGGAAATTTCCTCATAAGGCGGCTGTTCGTAACCGTGTTTTTCCTCCGGCAGAAAAGAGATCGCCTTGAGCCGGTCTTCGAAGGCCTCAAGCAGACCGCCGAGCTGCCCGCCTTCTTTTTTCGGGTCAAAGGTGGCAGTCGAACTAACCTGGTTATCCGACCAGTATTTCTGCATCTGCGCGGCAAGATCGAGTTTCTCCCACAACGGCGCCTGTTTCCGGCTTCTCCTGAGACTCTCGACATGCACCGGAAATTCTATCACAACCGAGTTGCCGGAGTATGCGTCCGCTTCCATGTTGTATCCGGCCGCTCGGCATTCCTCGACCAGCGGATGACTCTCCTGAACCCGTACCCGTCGGATATAGTAAGGAGCATATCCCCAGTGAACGCCCGGCGTCGCACCCGCAAGCAAGCTGACCGTTCCCGACGGTTTTACTGAAGTCAGTTTTATTGAACGGGGAATAAGAAAGCTGTCGGAAAACTCCCGGTCCCATCGACAAAGTTCCCCGTACGCGCGGTCACACCAGTTCAACATATTGCGGTAACCAATGCGGTTGATTGCCTGAACAACCCCGGTCATAGAACATCCGAGCCGCCGGTTACGTTCCATGACCGCATTGGTGCGGCGGTTCAGAGTCGGGACAAGGGTAACAGTCTTGGCATATTCATAAGCCAGACGCAGGGTTTGCAGGTAATCGTCAAGAGTATCGTGATGCGCCGGGTAGGTTTCCGCCAGGCAACACAGTTCCCTGTCCCACAAGGTTTGTTCCACGCAGGGATTGCAGCCCATCGCCTCGGCATCCAGTTCATTCGGGGGATCGCACATGCGCCCGTAGTAACGGGCATTGTTGAGCCAGAAGTATCCCGGCTCACCGTTTGATACAGTCTTATCTACTATCTGCGAATAGTCCATGCCCCGTTCGGCAAGCACGGAGTTGTTAGAGACCCACCTGTACTCCTTTGCCTTCTGTGCATCCTCTTTAAGATTGATAAACGATTCGTCCTCCGGGTTGCCCAGCGCAATCTGGGCCGACCGGCGTATGCCTCCTGCAACCACGCAACGCCCGATGATGTTCATGGTGTCCACAATAAGGGTGGAATCAATTCTTGATCCCACATAGCCTTCAAACAGAATCCGCAGATCCTCCAGCATGCGCTCCAGCGGCTCGGGCCCGCTGGCATAACCGCCGAAGCTCTTGAGCTTGCTACCCTTCGCACGGATCTTGCTGTAGTCCCATTCAGCGGGAAGAGACCCTCTACCGACATATGAAAGGAGCACACGTTCAAGGGCGGCGCCCCATCCTTCGCGGCTGTCTTCAACCGCATGGACTTCCCCGGAACGGGCGGGTCTTTTCAGGACGACTCTGCCCCGGCCCAACGTGTCGAATCCCACCCCAACCCCGAGCATGGACATCCGGAACATCCACAGGAATGGCGCGCTGAAGTCTATGTCAACATCTTTTGTGGAAACAAAGCCACAGTTGTTAAGAGCCGAACCGCCGCGCTCATACATGAAACGTGTGCCCATGATCCAGAGACCCCGGCCCGGGGGAGTCCATTTGAACGAAAACAGCCTGTCGTATGCGGTCTCTGCCCTGGCTTCCGCCTCCTGCCTGTTCCATGGAAGCCCCTGCTCTATGCAGTAGATGCGCTGGGTGGTATACATCCCCTCGATAACCCGCCTGCACGTCTGCCACCACTCTTCGCCGTTTCTGCTGTAGGTGCGAAGAAACGTTACACGCGAAAGCGCTCCGAATCCCCAATTGACCGGTCGTCTCCGATAGGACTCGAAGAATTCCTCTCTTATGCGGAAGGGGCCATATTTGTCTACGTCAATAATCATCGTTATCCCTACAAGAAAAGCAGCATCCTGGCCCGCGTCTTACTCATCGCAATAGCATGCGTCCGACTGGAATTTCTCCCACTGTTCTTTGAATTCGGTCAGTTCAGCTATGTGCTCCGCAATCTGATTGTGACCCGTTATAATTTTGCCGTCATCTTCAAGCCTTGGCAGCGGGAGGCCCCGGTAATCTGTCTTCGGAGGTGCTCCCCATCCTTTGGACAGCTGATTGGCTAATCTAAGCCATAGTGTT
>CAYSRM010000232.1:0-2272 GCA_964433435.1 uncultured Victivallales bacterium | reverse complement strand
CGCTTTCATAAAGAGGAGAATCCCGACCGATGGCAAAAGTGCTTATTATTGACGACGAGGAATGTATCAGATCCTACCTTCAGACCGAGGTTCAACGCCTTGGACACGAGGCTGTCTTTGCCAGAGAAGGAGGAGAAGCCATGGAAAAATTGCAGGAAACGGACACGGAGATGATTGTTTGCGACCTTCAGATGCCGGGCAACCCGGCTGGAATGGAACTGGTCCGTCGGATACGTGAGCAACGGCCCAATTGCCCGATAGTGGTTATTTCCGGATACCCGACGGAAGAGCGCCTGAAGGAATGTGAAAACCTGGGCATAAAGGACTTTCTCACCAAGCCTTTTGAAGTTGGCTTTCTGCGCTCAATTGTAAAAAAACAACTTGGATCTCTGGCAAAAGAATGATTTTTGAGTTCGAAAGTGAATGGTTATGAGAAAAACTTTGACAGGCTTGAGTTTCTTCGACAGGGAATTCGGCGGAGCTTACAGGGGACGGGTGCACCTTGTCACCGCTCGAGAGCGCGGAGGCAAAACCGTTACCGGTTTACAGTTCCTGAAAAAGGGGCTTGAACTTGGCGAGCGGGGGATGATGCTTTCCGCTGAAGCTGCCCCGGATCTTGCCATTCACGCCTCATCTATAGATTTGAACGTTGACGAAGCCGCAGTTACGGACAACCTTCTGCTTTTCGATTACAAGGACTACATACAGGGCCGCGACCATGAAGAAAACATAGTCCTGCCCCCGGAAGGTTTTCAACAACTCAGCCAGATCATACAGGAAGAGGCCGTGAGCCGCGTCGTACTCGATACGGCGCTGCCATGGATTAACATGGGACGCAAAGCCAACATGCAGGAACACGTGGTTTCTCTTGTCAGGGCTTTTGAACGGCTGGGGCCGACAACTTTGTTTACCCTGCCTAAGCCTGTATCTCCCGCGGCTCAGAAACTGCGCAAAACCATACAGGCCAACGTCCCTGTAGCAATGACCATAGATTACTCTCCGGAAACTGGAAGACGGACATGGATACTCAATAAATACCTCGGGTCTGAAAAAAGCGAACAGTCAGTGGACATTGAATTCCGGCAGGGGACAGGATTTGCCGCGTCCCGCAGTAAAGAACCTGAACAACAACAGCACCGGAAAGAAGATCTTCCCGATAACACCTTTAGCCGGTTTTCAAAAGAACATCTTGTAAGCAAATCGGTATTTCCAGATGATGACGATAAATTATCATCCCCTCCCAAGCCTTCCTCTGTAGAAAAAACGAAATCTGAGCAGAAGAAAAGCACAGATCTGAGCTTCAGCAAAATGATGCTGTTCCAATAACTTTCGAAGAGCAGCAAAAACGGATAAATATTATATGTATTTTGAATATTGGAATCTAAGGGAAAGCCCTTTTCAGAATGTGTCGGACGCTAGATACATGTATTTTTCCGACCAGCACCAGGAGGCGCTGGCAAGACTGCTGTACCTGGTGGAGGGAAACAAGCTTGGCGGCATGCTCGTAGGTCCTTACGGGGTTGGAAAATCAATGGTTCTGGAAAGCCTTGCAAAGAAAGTCCGGGATAAAGGCAACTCGCGCTTTCTTCTCATGGACGCCTCGCGAACAGGGGTCTTCCCCCTCGCAAAGAAAATCCTCCGGGGCGTTGGCTGCTCGGAAACAGTTTACGATACCGCAGAAGTTCTTGATGTCGTGGAGGCTATATGCAATGAGTCGCGCAGCGAACCATCGCGGCTGGTCCTTGCAATAGACGAAGCGCACCTTCTACGGGAAGCTGCCGCTTTTGAGTTTCTTCACCTTTTGTCCAATATCCGGCTGAGACGGAACCATAATTCAGCGGCGGAACCCGCAGTAACACTCATACTCTCCGGACACAATGAGCTTCTCGCCGAAGCACAGGCCGACGGCGCGCTTTGTCAAAGATTGCAAATGGTCTGGCGGCTCGGACCGCTTAACCACGAACAGACAGTCGAATACGTCCAGTCACGTATAAGGGTTGCAGGCGGAGACATGTGGATTTTCGAGGAAAACGCCCTGTCGGAAGCGCACAAGGCAAGCGGCGGTATTCCCAGGGTCATTAATAATATCTGTGATGTTGCTATGGTTATGGGCGCGGCCGACCGCGCTTCGAAGATCGACGCAACAATCATGCGGCGGGCCATTGCAGAAGTCAACCCGGCTTTGACGGCGCCGCAGGAAAGCAATACATGAGAGAATGGGGTTCCATGTTAACTGTTACCGGCGTAATAGCCACCGTAATCAGCGTACTTT
>CAYSRM010000231.1:0-2281 GCA_964433435.1 uncultured Victivallales bacterium | reverse complement strand
AAAGATATATACGGCAAAGAGTATCTGGATTTCTTTGGAGATTATGGTGTTCACATTCTTGGTTATAGTCACCCCCAACTTAATTTAGCAATTTCTCAAAGTATTTCCAGGAATATACCATGGCATGTTCCTAATCTTTTTCATTTTCCTGTAAGAAATGCTTATGCCGAGAAAATCTGTGAAGTTAGCGGTCTGGATAAGGTTTTTCTTTGTAGTTCTGGCTCTGAGGCAAACGAAACTGCTATCAAGTTAGCACGCAAGTATTGGTATGATCAAGGCTCGCCTAGCCGATTCAAAATATATGCCCGCAGAGGTGGTTATCACGGGCAAACTTATGGCGCGTTAGCCGCATCAGATTCAGCGGCCTATCATAAAACCGGTTTTGGCCCTATGTTAGCAGGTTTTGAGTATTTTTCATCTGTCAGGCTGTTTCATAAGTCAGAGCGACAACTAATCGCACTTTAAAAAAACCGCATTTCATGCCAAAATAGGGTATCTCATAACCAAGGGGGTATCTATATGGCGAGTTTAAATAGTAAATTGCGACGCAAGTTTCGCAGCAAAATAGAGCCGGAAGATCTCGACGAACTACTCTATCGTTTTGTCAGCCTGGTCAAGACAGGACTGGAGTTGATGCTGACAGAACCTTCAGAATTGGCTTCAGCCGAATTCCGGAAAAACCCGGAGTATGCCTACACCGCTGATGAGATTCCAACGCTGACATTATGGGTGGCGGAGCAGGTGTACGAGATGTCACGGTCTGATTTCTGTCAGCACGTGCTAGCCAGGTCAAAGTGGGCCGAGCTGTTGGGAGTGTCTACCCAAGCTGATCTGGGTCGGTTGTTTGATTTGATCGCTGAGTGGACACACATTCGATTTCGAGTGATCGAACTCGCGGTGCACGATGGGCTAAAGGAAGGCGATAAGCAAGACAGACGTCATGAAGCCCAAAAGCCATCAGTGAAAGACGAGTTTGCAGAGTTCATTGGCGCTTCAAAGGCAATGAAGATACTCCGGAAGAAGCTCCGTCCATTTTTGAAACGCTTGGATGCGCTTGATCCGGATCGTCCTCGTCACCGGCCCCGCGACTATCGCACGCGATCTTTCTTGCTGGCTGATGTTTTGCGCTGGATGCTCGGCCTTCAGTCAACAGAAGATCTGCGGCGCAAACTCAAACAGCACCCTCACCTAGCCGGTGCGGTGAACTTCAAGCCAGGAGAAATCCCGAGCAAGTCCACGTTTAGCCGTCGCCGAATTATTATCCCTCTGGGTGACTTGAAGGCGATCTTGCACGCATTGGTAGAAGCACTTGTGAGATGTAAGGTCATTGATGGACAAGCCTGGGTAATCGACTTGTCCCGTGTGCCTACGTATAGCAGTGTAGGCAAGACCTATCCCGAGTCTCCCAATGGCAAGAGTGACCCTCAGGCAGCCTTCTGTGGTTATCCCGATAATGATGGGGGATTCCAATTCGGCTATTGTATGCTCTGGATTGTGGACTACAAGTCCGAACTGCCTTTCGCGTTTGTGTTCGGAGCGGGTAATGCCCAGGATAGTCCTTTGGCGGAACCTCTCCTGGAGCAAGCGTGTGCGGAACATCCTGTGCTGGCACATCGTTGTCAGTACATCAGTGGCGACAGCGGCTACGATGCCATACATATCTTCGAATTCATCCTCGAACGGCTTCGCGCCTTGCCTGCGATCACCAAGAATCCGCGTAACGCTTCTGATCCAAGCAACACCGCGACCGATGCCTACTGCGTGTTCCGCAGGCCTGGCCCGTGGCATCAGACCATCCACGCCTGTCACACAGCAGTTGATCACTCCCACAGTTGGATTAAGCTGACTTTCAACCTCAAGTACCACAAGAATCGAGGTTGGGACGCCGTAGAGCGCTGTGTGCTCTTTGCTGCCATCGCCATGCTAGGTGTAGCTTGGGTGGCCGTCAAGACTGGCCATCCAGAGAAGATTCGTTCCGCACGTACCTGGATCAGCTTCAACTAAGACGCGGATGGAATCTCTTCTTCCTCACCACCGGTGCTTATCTATGTGGTACCGGGATAGTTTCGCACGCCTGTTAGGGACTCAAGTGCCTGAAATTAGATGCGTTGCACACAAAAAATCGCTTTGCACTACCTAGGTTTGCGATGAAGGATTATCCTGTATCGAAAAATGCAGTTTTTGTTAATGTCCTACCCGCCTCAGCGAGACTTATGAAACACCCTGACCATTGGATTATCACCGGATGTTTTCGCCGTTGCCCGGCCTTGCTCTCCACCGG
>CAYSRM010000230.1:0-2325 GCA_964433435.1 uncultured Victivallales bacterium | reverse complement strand
AACTCAAAAATCACAAAGACGGAAAAGAAAAGAGGAAAATTAAAACTACAACATTCGCGTCCGCCTTCGCCAGGCTACGGCGCGACTAAAGAAAAGACGCTAAATTGCCGTAGCATTGCTACAAAAAGTTTTCCCTTTTTAGTGTATTTAGTGTATTTCGTAGTTTCTCTTCTGTCCTTCTTCTTATCTTCTCTGCGTTCTTTAGAGCTTTTGTGGTTGATTGTTCGGTTCTTTCCGCCCCTTCGAGTGTTTCGTAGTTCATAAAACATAATGAAAACAATACACCGCAAACTTATCGATCGCTTACTGTTGATCGCCGGCCTTGCCTGTGTCTTAGCCGCTCTTGTTCTATGGCTCAAGCCCGGACAAAAACCCCAATACAACGTTCTACTCATAACTCTGGACACCACCCGCGCGGACCGGCTCGGGGCTTACGGCAACAATCCCAGCATCACACCCAACCTTGACGTTCTTGCGGAGAAAGGCGTGGTGTTCGAGTCAGCCTTCTGTAATGTCCCACTAACACTGCCATCACATGCTTCAATGCTTACCGGCCTGCTTCCACCGGAACACGGACTCAGGCTTAACAGCCGCGGCTCCCTGAAAGACAAGGTGCCGATGCTTTCGGAGTTGTTCTCCCAATCCGGCTATCGCACTGCGGCCTTCTTAGCTGCCCCTGTTCTCGACGCGAGGTATGGGCTTGACCGGGGATTTGATGTCTATGACGACGAAATAGATATAAGAACCGCTACAGGCGAGCACAGCGACATGATGTACAGGCGCGGTGACATCATGGCCGAGAGGTCGGCAACATGGATTAAGGAACGGGGCGGCAACGGACGTTTTTTCTGCTGGGTCCACTTCTTCGATCCTCATTATCCGTACTATACACACTCAACAATTTTCGGAGATAAATTTGAAAAGGCCTCATACGACGCCGAGATCTCTTTCACGGATATCCAGGTGGGCAAATTAATGAAAATCCTGGAGCAAAACGGCCTGAAGGATAACACCCTTGTGATTGTTGTGGGCGACCACGGCGAATCTCTCCAGGCAGATCCTCATTTTGAGCCAAGGCCGCACCATGGTTATATGCTCTACCATCCGACCATACATGTGCCTATGATTCTCAATCTGCCTCGCGAGCTTAAACCGGGCAGCAGGGTCGCCGGGCCGGTCTCGCTTGTTGATCTTTTCCCCACTATTCCCGCCATTGCCGGTATAGGTCCCGCCCCTTCATCATCAGGACAGAATCTTCTTCAGGTTTTAAAGAAACAAGACAGGATAACCGGCTCGGTCTATGCTGAAACTCTCCTCCCCGCCTCTTTCGGATGGGGCAGACAACGGATGGTTATTGCAGACAACTGGAAGTACATTGAATCCCCTGTCGAGGAACTATACAACCTTGCAGCGGATCCTTTCGAGACCAAAAACCTCGCGAAAGAAGAAACGGGTCAGTTACAGGAATTGCGTCAGTTGCTTCTGAGCCGGGCTGACCGGATGAAAATAGGCGAAACCGACAAAGTCAAACTCACCCAGGAAGACGCCCGGGCTATTGAGAGCCTTGGTTACGCCGGAGGAGGAGTGGAGCCTGATTCCGAACTGCCCGATGATCTTTCGGAAAAGAAAGATATCAAGAATATGCTGCCACTGCTTCGTGAAAGCGAAAGGGCGCAAAAACTGATGCAAAAGCAAAACTTTGCGGAAGCGATGCCCATCTGGGACAGTATCCTTGAGAAGAGTCCGGAAACCATGACGTTCCGTGTTCTACATGCCTCTACCTTGATGCAGACAGGCAAAACAAAAGAAGCGGAGCAGAAACTTCGCAAACTGCTGGCTGAGACCAATGAAGATCCCGACAAGGCTAACATGAAACACATTGTTCTCAATAATCTAGCCTACTGTCTCAGCCAAATGGGTAAATACGAAGAAGCGATGCCATATATTAAAGAGGCTCTCGGCAGGCAACCAAACCAGGGGACTTACCACCATACACTGGCAACTATCTTTGCGGGTCTCGGCAACAAGTCCAAGGCCCTGCTCGCAGCCCGGATGGCTTTCAGACTTGATCCTGCAAACGCGGAACATCTGATCTATTGCGCCAGGATGGAAGAGGAAAACGGCAACATCGACAAAGCAAAACAAATCCTCGAGATTGTCCTGGAAGCCAAATTCCCGTCTCATTTCAAGGAAGAAGCGAAACAACTACTGAACAAATTATAAGAGTAAGGAAACTACGAAATACAATTACCAAAGCAACGCTCAGGTAATTTAGCGTCCTTTCTTTAGTCGCGCCGTAGCCCGGCGAAGGCGGAAGCGAGTTTC
>CAYSRM010000229.1:0-2362 GCA_964433435.1 uncultured Victivallales bacterium | reverse complement strand
TCGAGGCGGTAGACAGCCGTACCTTTTCATCTTCAATCCTCGAATACCACTCTTTCGCCATCGCTGGCGACCTGTATGCAATATGCGTCAGATATTGCTTTATTGCCTCGTCTTTACCTTCGTCAAGATCGGTTAACCAGTTTGCCACCGCGTCCGGATCTTTTCTGGCCCAACTACTTACAACCTGTCTAACAGCCTGTGTGTAGGTATTACCCGAAGTCGAATCAAAAACCCATTGAGCAGCAGCCTCAGGATCAAAATTGACCCATTCCCTCAATACCATGCGCATCTGAAAAGAATTCCGCCTGCCTTCACCTATATCTTCAAGAACGCCCCTGAAATCCTCGTTATTGATATCCAGGCCCAGTTCCTTCAGCCTTTTCCATCGGTCCGACCTTCGCCCCAACAGCAACTCTCTTATGAGATCTTTTTCCGACTTTTCTGGCAGCACATCGCCAATTTCATCAGGTTCACGATCTGCTTCCTCAGAATACTCCGGTACAGAATCCCTGTCGCCGTCAAATCTCTCCACCCGTTCAGGTTGCCCGGCCCCTGCCTCAACTCCTTCAGCCGGATCACTCTCAACTTGCTTTTTTGCCGGCACACTAGCAGCAACATCAACTTTCTCCGCGCGCAGAGCCTTTATTTCCTCACGGGCAACCAGCAACCTCCACCCGAGAAAAAGAAAAAGAACACAACTAGCCACCAACGCAATATTACCAACTCTCCGTCTGCTCATGATAATCTGTCTCCTTATATCGTGCGATTTCTCCACGCACAAAATTTGCCACGAACTTCACATCGATTATATGCGCCTCACTCTTGTCGGCTTCTGTAGAAACTCGCTCACGCGAGTCTGCACTGTCAACCCCCCGTCAAGCCGAATAATAGGGATACTCATGTTGCTCTGCCCATTTAGCAAATGCTGCCACAGCATACGAGGACACACGGGCGTTCAATGTATGTCTCGACTTCCACTCACCGTCCACAGTAATGCCGTAAACACCTCCCAACGCCCTCTTATCCCGAATCTCAGTCTCTTGTAATTTGAGCAAATGTCCAACAGCCTTTTCCGCTGCCCACAAATACGTGTCCTCCTTTGTAATCCGGTGCATATCAACCAGTTCAATTACCAGGCTCGCGCCGGCGCTGGGAACCAGCGGTTTTCCGAAAGACCCGTTCCGGTTCTGTTTAGAAACCGCCCAGTTCAGGAAACTCCTGGCGGCGCTCAGATATTTCTCCGTCCCCGTAATCTTGTACGCCTTCATCAGAGACAACGCAGTGAAGTCATCGTTAAACTTGTGCATATGCTGCCAGCCTATCGAGGCATCATCTGAATCTACATCAGTCAGGTCGCGGCCAGTCTGTGGATCGACCACAATCTTGTGGGATCCATCTTTTGTACTGAAGACCTTGCAGTAAGTCTTAACAATGGGCAGGGCAACCTTTTCCAGCCACTGCTTCTCACCGGTATATTCATACATATCCATAAAAAACATCGCGCTTCCACCGTGGAAAGACCCCATCAGCCATAAAGGAGATTTTCCCTCATCCAGGTAGTAACTCCAAGCAGGATATCCCTTTTTGAAAGCATTCGTTTTGAACCATTCCGCAAAAATCTTTGCCCGATTAACGTATTCCTTGTCACCTGTTTTAATCCCGAAATGCAACATCGCCCAGGCTGCGGTTAACGCATCACGCGGATGGCACCAGGCGCATTGGGGCGTGTCTTCCCGTATCATTCCGCATATTCTCTTTGACCTGAAATCTAACGTCTGCAGACTTTTCAGGTACTTACAGCCTTGAGCAGCCGAATCCAGATACTCGTTTTTTCCGGTAACTTCATTCATCAGAAGCAAAGAAAGCACACAAGTCCCTGTCGTCCAGTTTGTGGTAAGTTTCCCTGTCCTTGCCGGATTCCGCAATTCATAACGCGTGAGTGTGCTGAGATATCTGCCCCGATCAGCCAACCCGTCCGTGAGAACCTGGTTCCTGATCACCCATTCAGCCGCCATTTTCGCCGCCTTAATACAGTCTTTTCTTAAATCCTCCATATCAGATCACTGATTTCCTTTCCGATTGCTTTCATACTGTTACGCCCTCACCTTCATTATAAGTAGCATGAAACTCCCGCCAACTCAAGCCCCATCACACCTCTTCTTCACCCCCTGATTTTTTTCTTGATTCAAATCTCTTCTTAATCAATACTTCGCCCATCATCTGTAGTTGAGGTTATTTACGAGCCGCCATCACGGAAGTGCGAAAAGCATAGCGTGTGTGGTTGGCAAAGTGAACAATAGCAACTAACGGGGGCGTAGCTCAATTTGGTTAGAGTCCCAGACTGTCGATCTGGTTGTTGCGG
>CAYSRM010000228.1:0-2387 GCA_964433435.1 uncultured Victivallales bacterium | reverse complement strand
CCCGCCAGAGGCAGGGTTTATTTCTTGTTCTTCTTTTCAACGTAATTCAAAAGCCTGTCCAGCAGAAATCGCGGGGTGGGGCTCTTGTCCCAATATTCGACTATTCCGAAGCCGCAGATGACCAATCTGCTTTCTCCAAAGCCAAGTTCCATAAATGTTGATTGTTTTTCTCCTTTACCAACCACAACTTTGATGCCGTTTCTTTCACCTTCAAGCTTGAAACCCCGCGGCGCCGCGGGATGGCCGGGGTTCCAGATTTCAGAATCCAGTCGTTTGTCCATTTCTTTGATTATATTGTTGCCGCTGAGCAGCGTTCTGCCCGGCGAAGGGAGCGTCACCTGCTGACCATTCGGGAAGATGAACTTTGAGTCGTCGGGGCTGAGGCAAAGAACATTAATTCCGGAGTCAGCCGACTTCATCATTGCCTCAGCCAGCCCCCGGTAATCGCGGAAGGAAAGCTTTTCTCCAATAATCAGGATTCCATCCTCAATTGATGAGAATGCTTCAATGTTAGGAGCGGGCGTATAAGGGATTTCCATCTCTTTGAAAACCCCGGCGGTTTTTTCTTCCGGATCAAAGAGATGAATGTTCAATTCTTTAAGCCATTCTTTCTTATTGCTGAACGGAGTATCCGGAAAAACCCATATGGTTCTGGATACCGAAACCGCCGGTTTTTCTTTTCCTTCTTCCTGAATCGAGGCCTCAAGGGCAGTCTTCATTATGACGCCCTCTTTGATATGCGGGGTCTTTATCTGTATGGATACGGGTTGTGGAGCCCGGCCCGGAGTAATAGCTAAGCTGTTCTCACCCCGCTGAAGGGTGCGGCCTGCTGCGGAAAAACGCCATAAAAGTCGACCTTTTATCGGTGTGACGCTATTTACAATCAATGTTGATGTTATCGTCTGCCCGGTAAACACGTTTGACCACTTCTCTCCAAAACGTATTGTGATATTCGTCTCTCTGGCTTCAAGTTGAAACCCTGAGACCAGAAAAAGAGCTGTAGCAGTTCTTATGGCATGCAGTCTAAGCTGCTTTATATTTTGTCGTGTTGTCTTCATAGAGCCAATACGGTCTGATAGAGGTTGTATTCCTTATCTACGGTCTTGAAGGATGCCATTTTGGTCGGTTGCCCCGGCTTAACAATCTTGCTTGCAGTTGACGCAATTCTGATCGGGGCATTCATTGAAATTTTCGTGTCAACGGCCAGTTTCCCTTCATCCAGCGGATATACCCAGAGCGCAAGTCTATTTCCTGACGTTTCGTTCTGCGCAATTTCAACCATTTCTTCGCCGCGAAGCAGAACGTATGTGTTCCATGCCGGTTGCCATTTTTCATTTCCTGTCTCCCGTGAGACAACTGTAAGTTTTACAAGCACAGGCGTTGATTTTTCGGAATCATTGATCGCCAGCGACTCGACGCCCAGGCCTATATCTCCGTTTGACTCGCATATCCACCTAAGCTGCTCCGGAAAAAGTTTCTTCATCTCGGCAAAAAGCTCACGGCTTGCCTGTATCTTTTCTTCTGATACGTTTGCGAGCCTTGCTGCATTGTCAGTCGCCGCATTAGTGGTACAGTTCTCCAGGAAGAAATGGAAACAGAGTACTGATATTGCGGCCGCAACTACAGCGCCGTAACCGGCGTATAAAAGTTTATGCCATACAGGGAAATGAGATGTCTGTGTGTTAGTCGTTGTTCTAGCCTGAACAGCTTCTGTTGATATCCGCCTTGCAAGCTGATTAATTCGATTATCATCAGCCTCGTTCTGTGCTGCCCATTGCCTGAGAATTTGTTCCAGTTTGTCGCTCATTGCGCAATTCCTTTTCCCAGGCTCTTTTTCATCAATTTTCTAGCTTCGTGTATCCGCCAGTACATCGTAGCCTTCATGCATCCCGATGCCTTGGCTGCATCGGCGACGCTCATGCCTTGAATAGCAGTAAGTGTGATTGCCGAGCGTAGTGGCGGGGAAAGTCCGGCCATAGCGTTTTTGACGGCAGCGGCGGTTTCCGCAGCCAGTATCCCGTTACCGGGGCCTGGGCCGGGATCAATGCTCTCGGTAACTTCTTCCAGGAGAGAGACAGGTTTGCGGGAATTCTTTTTTAAATGACTGTATGTTGTATTTATGGCTATTCTATACAGCCATGAGGAAAAACGGGCTTTGCCTTTGAACCCGGATATTTTCTTTACCACACGTAGAAACACTTCCTGTGTAATTTCATCAGCATCTGCGTCATTAAGGACTATCGGATAAATCATTGCTCGTATCTTTTTTATGTGTCTGCCGACAAGCTCGTTAAAATGGCACATTTCGCCTGTCTGCTGAAAATTGCGAACAAGTTGGTTGTCACTGATTTCACTCACTGTTGTTGGACTTTACAACTATTAGACTC
>CAYSRM010000227.1:0-2401 GCA_964433435.1 uncultured Victivallales bacterium | reverse complement strand
CAATCAAAAGGAGAAAAACAATGAACGTTAAATCAACAACCATAATCGCGACCATCCTGATCGCAACCGCTGTGGCGTCTGACGCCTTTGAGCCGACCTGGCTGCCCGGCGGAGAGGTTGTCAAGAAAGCTGTGGCGGGGCGCCGCGGCAAGACTGCGCTGTCAAAGTTGGCGCTTTCTATGGAGCCAGGCACATGGGCGGAACTTAAAACAGAAATAGAAACATCGGGCGGTATATGGCATTCGCCCAGATGGAAGGACGGACGGAACAAGGGCGGCGCAGGCGGCCTGCATATCGCCGGTTGGACGGATGATGCCCATTGGGACAGTAGAACCGGCCAGTACTTCTACATGGGATTGCGCCAGACGCGCCGGTTTATCGCCTACTCTGAAGAAGAGAACGCCTGGCGATCAATCGACCTTGACCCGACCAGCGATAATCCCTGCTTTTTTCAGAAGTACGGACACATTTACAGCAACAACGGATTCGACCACGAGCGCAGCAGGTTCTATCACCGTTATGGAGATATAAAGATCGGCAAACGGCAGACAACTGACGAGCTGAAGGAAGGCGCCAAACTCAAAGGGGGCATTTCGTATTTTGATGCGCTGACTGAAAGGTGGACCAAGCTGCCGCCGGGACCCGGGGGCATGACGATCGAATATTTCAACGCCATGGACGGGTTGGTGCATCTGGGCGATGAAATGAAATTCTTCAGCGAAAACAAACAGGCGTGGGAACCTTTAGCGAAAAGTCCGGTCAGCGGCTATCATAGCCTGTTTCGTCACAATCCGTACAAGAAAGAGGTTCTGCTGGCGGGCGGCAATCACAATCCTTGCGTGGTAGCCCGCTTGAAGGAGGACGGAACCGTGGAACGGCTGCGCGATGCGCCATGCACTCTTTCGATCGGCAGCGACAAGATCATGGTGGACCCGCAAACCGGCCACTACCTGATCTGGGCCGGCGGCAAGGATAAGCCCAAGAACCTGTACGAATTCGACAGCGATAAGAACGAATATCGGTTGATCAAATCCGCGCTCGCTACCTATCCGTTCGGGAGATACGCCATGCCGGTGCCCGCCTTCATCCCTGAATACGGCGTTATCATGTGGGGGGAAAGGCAAGTGTATCTCTACAAACACGATCCTGACGGCGACTACCCGGTCGTGGAGCCGGAGAAGAAAGAAGAGCCATGATCACAGCCTATTGCCTATCGTACGGTCATTGGACCGTTATCCCGCATCAGTTAAAGGAAAGCTTCGAGGACATGGTGGCCTGCGGCTTTACCGCCGTTGCGCTCTCGTTCAGTGAGAGCGAAATGATGTATTCCCGGCGCGCCTTTGAAATCCAGGTGAACCTGGCCCACGAGTGCGGGCTGAAGGTACTGGTGATTCCCAGCCGCCTTGGCAACCGTTTCGCCGGCGCGCCGCTGATGTCCAGCCTGTGGGTGGCTCAGTATCCCGAAGCACAAGTCCCTGCACATAACGGATGGACCGGCCCCATGGCCTGCGTGGAGAGTCCGGTGTTCCGCGATTGGATCAAAGGCTTTATGTCCACCCTGCTGACCGATTACCCCCTCGATGGCATCATCTGGGACGAACCCAAGGCCGAACGGTTGATCTCCAAACATCCGGATACACTGGCAAGGTTCGGAGCCAATCCGACACCTGAACAGATGGAGGACGGTTTCATCGACTTCCTTGTCGACCTGAATCGCCATTGCCTCTCACTCAATCCAAACCTGTCCATCACGCTGTTCAATCAGCGAATGTCCTCGAACCGTTTCACGCGCGCCGGAGCCGCCATACCGGGCATACGGTATGCCGGCTATGACGGCAACTTGTGCCGACAAAGCTTCTTTCACGAAAAACCCGAATGGCACAAATACCGGGTCGAAAGCGTGTGGGAGCGCACAACCGAAGAATGTGCCGCCGCCGGCAAAAAAACTTTTGCGCTGATTGAAAACATGTTGATGCCCAAAGAGGCCATTGCAGAATACGAGACCAATCTGGACGCCTATCTCCAGGAATACCGCCCGGATCACCTTGCGCTGTATTACTATGCACATAACAACGAAGACCCGGAGGCGGTGCATCGCATTACACGTGAGCTGATGCGGAAACATCTGCCTGCAACCGAGGGCCGAAGAGGGAAAGATAACATGCATCGGTCGACGATAGCAAGCGACAAGAACGGCTAATGAGTAGGAGTCAGACCAATCGTCTGCCAAGCTCGTCGCCCGTTATCGTTAACCGAAATTAGAAAGGAGAAAAACAATGAATATAAACTCTACAACCATTATCATCACCGCCACTCTCCTGATAGCAACAGCCATGGTTTCTCACTCCTTCGAACCAACTTGGCTCCCGGACGGGAAAGATGTCAAAAAGGCTGTGGCCGC
>CAYSRM010000226.1:0-2401 GCA_964433435.1 uncultured Victivallales bacterium | reverse complement strand
ACATTCTATGCTGGCATCCAAACAGCGATGACACCGGCGCTCCGCGTTACAGCGCAGGACCCGATCACATTCGCATCTATGGTAAAGGCAATAATCCTGTTTTCGCCTCACCGACCTACAACCACTACAAGAACCAGAGCCTCTTCGAAAGATTCTGGCTTTTCGGAGACCGGCGCGCTCTGGAAATAGGACTGCTTTCCGCCGGTTACGCGCGGCGCCATAAAACCTCTGCTATCAGCCAGTCGCGCAGCATCGGACATGGAATAATCGGTTTGCTTTCAGCATATGAAACAACGCTGGACGCTTCCTACCTCGAGGCGGCGCAAGCAATAATTGAAGAGACACGCGGCTTCACCCGCTCAAAACAAGGGGCATGGATCGATGGCATCGCCCTTGAAGGGCACCGCACATGGTACGAGATTACAGGAGACAGAAAGGCCGTTGATACTGTCATCAGAGGCGCTGACGCCGCCATTAAAAAAGGCGATAGGGCCGGTGCAATCCTTCATGCATTTGCGTTTGCCTATGGGCAGACAGGCGACGCCAAATACAAGGAAATGTTTCTCAGCGGGCTGAAGAACAATGCTCGCGGGCGCAAAGCCTCAATGATGAAATTCGGAAACGCATTCCGTAACGCCGGCTACGGCTTCTGGTACTTCACCAAATCCCTGCCGCGCAAGGAACAGGTTCCCGTGCTGGAATGGAAAAAAGAATAACCTTATATTTGCATGCCAATGTGTTAAATAACCATGTCTCCGATAGATTACACACAACCTTATAGACTCCCGCCAAACCGTGTCTGGCGAACATACAAGGGCGGGAAGATCCTCGATTCAATCGAAGGGAAAGATAAACCCTGTGATGACCATTTCCCCGAAGATTGGATTGCCTCGGCAACAAGAGCAATTAATACCGGAAGGGAAAATATTATTGAAGGCATCGGGACGGCTCAAGCTCCCGACGGAAAGCTTATATCCATTGACGAGATGATCGCCAATAATCCGGCGGCGATGTTCGGCAAAGCCCACGTGGAAGCATATGGCTCTCAACCTCAGCTTCTGGTCAAATACCTGGACTCGACCGAACGACTGCAGATCCAAGCGCATCCGACGGTCGAATGGTCAAAGAAACATCTCAATTCCCCGAACGGAAAAACCGAAGCATGGTGGTTCTTGAACGCGCGAGATGACAAAGATTCATGGGTTCTTTTCGGGTTCCAGGACCCGCCTGTACCCTCAGAATGGGGGCGAATACTTCGGGAACAGGATAAAGAAGCCATGATGTCCTGTTTCAGAAAGGTTCCGGTCAGAAAAGGCGATGTTCTTCTAGTTGAAGGAGGTGTGCCCCATGCCATAGGGCCGGGCTTGTTCATGATCGAGGTTATGGAGCCAAGCGATTGGGTGGTTCGTTGTGAATTCAGCCATGGCGGTCTTCAGAACGACCCGAAATCCCAGTGCATGGGAATGAAAATAGAACAGGTACTGGATATGTTTGACTACTCTCCAGTTTCCACAGAAGAGGTTCCGCGGCGATTCGGCCCGAAACCGGTTTCAATAGCCGGGAATGAGCATGGTTCAGAGATCCGACTGCTTGGCAGGCCGGAAACCGACCGGCTTGAAATAAGAAGAATCAGGGTAGACGGCTCCTTTTCAATTGAAAACAATGACCGCTTCTCCGTCCTTCTTATAGTCGGAGGAAACGGCCATCTCAAAGCCGGGAACTTGGAACTATCGCTTAAACTGTGGGACAAGATCCTGCTGCCCGCAGACTGCAACAATGTCACATTATCCGGCGAGATGGAGGCGGCAAGATGTCTGCCGCCTCCTGCATAAGCCGTCGATACAGTCTATTTGCTCAGTAGCTTGCGAAGCGTTTGGGCGTCTCGAGCAGCATTTCCGAACAGAGTATCTATATCTTCGTCCTCGTCTCCGACTCCCCTCGTAAACTCAATTGTAAAGGACCCGTTAAAACCCGCTTCCCGAAGCAGATCCAACCGCCTTTGAATAAAATCCTCAGTGATATCTCCTGAGGACAGATTCACATGTATGTGAGTTATCCGTGAGCCGAAAAGATCAAACTTGTCTTTAATACCCTGGTCATCTCCTCCAAACCCATGAATGATAATTTCGTATTTATCAGCGCCTAGTCTTTCAAAAGTTTCAGCAGCTTTATGAGGGTCTTCAATTGTAGTTCCGCCATGGCACTCACATAAAAAGCGAAAATCGGCGGGCAGCATGTCGCGCCATTCCTTCACCGTTTCACAATATTCTTCGTGTCGGTCCGGGTCTTTGCCAAAATTGAATTTCATGCCTTCTGCGCCGAAAAATTCCACCATTTCCGATGCACGAACCCGATCGTAACGGGTCTCTTTTCCGCAACGATTGTATGAATTAAAAATCCT
>CAYSRM010000225.1:0-2401 GCA_964433435.1 uncultured Victivallales bacterium | reverse complement strand
ATACGACTCGCAGAGTCCTCATGCGTTCTCGCAGTATTCCTGCATGAAGCGCAGGGTGATAAGCCCAAGCCGATCATCAAGTATCCGGTAAACGGTCTTCTGAATCTTGTCCGGAACCTTTCGATAAAATGCCTGGGCGATACCTCCTGTAATGCACGTGAGTGTGTCGGAGTCGCCGCCGAGAGAGATTGCAGTCCGAATGGCGTCTTCAAAATCGGTTGAGTCCAAGAAAGCCCGAACGGCTTGCGGGACTGTTCCCTGCGACGAAACGTCAAACGAGTAGGTCGGACGTATTTCGTCTACGTGATGACTCAAGTCGTAATCGAATTCAGACTCGATGTACTGGCGGATCTCGTCCTTTGATTTCCCTGTCCGTCCAAGGAAGATCGCTGCCGCAACGGATTGGCCGCCCTTGATGCCCTCTGGATGGTTGTGAGTGATTTCCGTGTATTCCTTCGCCTTAATAAGTACCGTTTCCAGGTCGTCAAATGCATACCCGACGGGGCTTATTCTCATCGCTGCGCCGTTACCCCAGCTATTGTAGGGTTCGGAATGCCGACTCCTCGCCCAACGACGGAAATTGCCGCCGTATCCGCCGTCTGGATACCACCTGTAAAACGTCTTCAGATTCTCCGCGTAGGGGGTACCGGTCAATATTGAGTCGGCAAGCGCAATGGTCTGGATGGAATCATCAGTAAAGAAACACCGATCACTGAAGAGCGGGAACTCTTTGGTTTTGATATTGGCCCATTCGTAAATCGATCCGACTATGTCACCTGCAATTGCGCCGATCATTATCTTCGCCTCCTATTTAACATTCGGGCTTTGAAAATGCGTTTTGTTCGTAAAACAAAAGATTTGTGTCATTGTCACTCACCAGGGAAAGCGCGGTTTGTGCAGCCCTGCCGTGCTAATTTCCGGGCCTTTTGTGAACACCGCCAAGATTCGTTAAGTAGCCATTCTGTGATAAAAGGGAAATCCATCTGCAAAACGCTGCTGCGTGCGGAAAGCCGCTGTCTTGCAAGCTGACCAAAAGCCATACCAAGCTTGCTAAGGGTAGTGTGGCTTGAAGGGAATTCATTCGCTGCACGTTTGAGCGTGATAACACAATCCCTGTGCCGACCTGCAAGGCTGTAGCTCCTGGCGAGAAGCTCTAACGCTGCCAACCTCTTATGACTTGAATTAACAAATCGCAGAATCCATTTTTCAAGAATCGATATCGCATCATCTACGCGGTTTGCGTCAAGGTATTTCCGCGCTAGCCTTTGTAAGGCGACATCATCGTAAGGCGCCAAAGAAAGCGCGTTTTCATAGGCTGAAATAGCTTCCTTTGTCTTGCCGTTTTCGTCATTAATTTCTCCGATACCGTAAAAAGACTCAGCCGCAGCCATCAATTCCATAAACATCGTTGTACGGTGTTTTCTGAAACGTAGTTCATCTTCTGCGCGAGATTTGGCCATGGGGTAATAGCCAATCTTCATGGGCCGCTGTTTCTTTCTGTTCGCCTCCCTGGTCCACTCCCTGTAGTAGAATTTGATACATCGTTCATAGTAATACAGGGCCTTATTGTTAACATCCAAGCCTTTGTAAGCGTGTCCCATCATGGCATTGGCCTGAGGGCGGTAGGGAAAAGATTCCAGCAAAAGCGCGGCATGTCTTAGGAGATCTGCGAACCGGGACTCCTTATGGGCATCAAACGCAGAGTTCCAATGAGGCTCCATTATCATGGCTGATTCATTGCATTCAAGTTGTTCCTTAAGTATGCCCAGCGCTATTTCGTTGTCCCGGGCTTCTATGCTCGTCATCATGGCTTCAGGCAGGGGGTCGGCGAAATAAAGCCAATAACTGTTTTCCGGAAGCTCCGCCATATCGTCCCATAAGATCTTAAACATCGGTGATTTACTTGCAGCACACGCCAATGTTGTCTTGTCGCGAACGTTTAGAATTGAGACTGGTGGGATGTGATCTTCGTCCGTCGGAACGTTACCTATTTTGGAATAGTGCATTGTAGGCATACGGACTTTCCGCTCACGCGCGACCGCAACATGGCCGGTAATTCTGTATTCGTGTTCTAGAAAAACCGTAACCCATGAACGGCCCAGACGGCCACGTTTGAGCAAACGCAAATATCTGGCAGCGTTATCTTTGTGAGGGTGAAAAGCCTCCCTGATCATGGCCTCAGCTTCACTGGGTATCTTAGTCGGTGAAGAACAGAAGAAACCATACGGCAACCAGTCGACGTCAACCTCTTCAACCTCAATTCTAAAACACTTACTCAAGTTTCTTCTCCCCGAGGTAGCAATTCACACTTTCGCCTGCGTTGTTTCCGCATTAGTCGTCTGCCGCTTCCACAGCTATTATGACCGTGAGCCAAATTGTCGGCAAGCTTCTTCAGAGGCGA
>CAYSRM010000224.1:0-2415 GCA_964433435.1 uncultured Victivallales bacterium | reverse complement strand
TCAACGGCTTGAAGAACTTGTCTTCCTGTTCGTAGCGCCCTTCCAATATGCCCCACTCGATGAACCATCGAGATTGAACTGAGGTGAACTGAGGGTCAAACCTATTAACTATCTTTCAAGTTCCTGGGTGAACTGAGGGTCAAACCTATTAACTATCTTTCAAGTTCCTGTTAAGTTTATTTTCAAGCAAAGCGAATCTTCTGGTAAATGATGCATTATCCCGATTACGCGCCCGACAACGTTTTCTCTGCCATCCCACATTGCCCCTCTTTTATATCCGTGCGCCCCAGGAGATACGGAAGGATGTTAGTCGGCATGAAGCGGAGAGCTATGCCTCTGTCAGGCAATTGCCAGGTCTTTTCGCTGAGGTGAATCATTTTCTTTTTATCCGGTTACAATGAATTCTTCCGAGAAAAACGTACCGGATTTTGTGAAGAGTTTCCAGTTTTAATTTGGCGTTATGCAATTTTGGCGGAATTGTTCCTGGCGGGATGACGTATTAAAGCAAAAAGCTGTTTTCTCGTTTCGCGGTCTGACCCTGTTGCCGCCATGCGTCTTGTTGGTCTCTCAGTAAATACATGCGTCGAGCAGCGACAGGACTTCGTCGAGCAGCGCCGACTCTGCTCGACCTATCTTCTTCACTTTGCGGGCTCGAAAGTCGATCGACTTGACCTGATCAACCATGACAACACCGGTCACGCTCTCGCTTCCCATGATCGCAACGTGGAAAGGATAATCACGACGAGTGTTTGTTATGGGACACACAATGGCGAGCCCCGTGTGTCGGTTGAAGAGGTCGTTGCTGATCACGAGGGCGGGCCTGCGGCCCTTCTGCTCGTGCCCGGATTGGGGGGCAAAGGTAACCGCGACGTAGTCGCCTTTCCGGGGGATGTAGGTTGGCACTACCATACCTCCTTTCCGACCGGCTGTCCCCAATCGACCTCCTGCGGTTTGTAGTCGCGCGGAATCCGCGCGACCAACTCCTTCAGGCTGCACCTGCCACGAACACGCCTGGCCGGGGCAACAACGATCACACCGTCATGCACGGCAAGGTCAACTTCGTCTCCGACCGAGATATGCGCTTCTTCGAGAACCCGCCGACTCAGCCTGAGCCCCTGGCTATTGCCCCAACTCTGAACCTTCGTAACCATATGACACCTCCATTGTGGATATCCTATGTATATCCTAGAGAGCCTTCAGAGTCAATCCTCTTCTGGAGGCCAACATCAACATTCCGCGAATTTATTCCGTTAATACAGCAATAGTGGGTTAACCCTGCACAGAAAGAAAGAACTCTGGAACCGTTAATTTCGCGAATTCAGCGAATATTGCAAAGACAGGAAAAAGCTGTTTTCTCGTTGCTTGGCCTGGCATTGGGAAACACGGAATCTAACTGTCAGGTTCGTCCCAGGCGTCCTCTGTTTAACTCCTTGTAGAGTGTGCCTACTTCGCGCTGAAGGCCGGCAGGTTGCAGGCGCAGCATGCAGAGAGTGTCCACAACGTAATGTACTTGAATATCGATGTGACCTTTGACTGTCCGGGTGGTATTGACAGAGATTTTCTGGCAGAAGTCTCTCTCTCTCCAGGGAATAATGTGAGGCAGGAAGTATGTGCAGAAGCGATTGCCACGCGTGAAGGCCAGGGTCTCTTTGTTGGATTCCGGTTTGGCCCCGCGCTTCCGGAAAAAGTCTAGAATACGGTTTTCATAATCATCTCGGTCAGAAATGGAAAAGGTGTATTTGTCTTCGAATCGATTCGCTGCGACTCCCTCAAAAACCCGGCCTTGAACACCGGGAATGGTTCTCTCACGTAGTGATACAGGTACAACGCGCACCCACAACCAGTGAGAAAACATCAGGAACCATCGTGGGATAGCTACTAGAAAGGTGAAGAGAGTAATAGAAAGCAGAGGTATCAGAACCGAAAAAAGGCTTGGCACCATAGGCGCAATAACTGCTAAGGAGTCGAACATATTGTCAAATAAGAACATCTTTTCCTCCTTTTTGAACAAATAGCATTTTATCTTGAGTGCTACGAGCATAGCAAACCTTGACATTTGTGCAAGCGTTATCGAGTTGCATCAGGATAAAATCTGTTGGCAATCCTCAAGTTTGCTTATGACGGCTGCAATACAACCTCGGACAATTCTGTTTCCGCCCAAGACGCCTTATCCTCGTTCCTTGTCGGTATTAACCAAAGCAGATGATGGTTGTATACATGATCTCGTGCATTCGACACGACAAGCAATGTGGCAAACGACAAAACGACCAAGCTTAACCCGCATATCTCACAGAATTTCGTAGCGAGAGCGTGGAGAGCGCTGCTGCGGGGGTGCAAATTGGTAAAACGCCGGAGCCGCCGTATAGACATACTGCAATCTGGCGTTTTGCCAATTCGTGCCGTCGCAGTGGCGCT
>CAYSRM010000223.1:0-2420 GCA_964433435.1 uncultured Victivallales bacterium | reverse complement strand
ATGTCAAAACCGGGAGCGGCCACCCTGTCGTACATACTGTTGATATCCTCTACTTCAACAGACCTGGAAACGAAATAAGGATGGTTTTTGTAACCGGTGTATGAATAGAGGAAAAGCGGCGGCATGCGGCCGAAGGGCAGCTTTCTAGTAAGCCGCAGTCTTGCTACATTCCTGATGTTGGCTGGCAACTCAAATGCGCTGAGGACGTACTTGATTCCGAATACATCGTAATACCTGGGACTGAAGCGATAGTTGTTGCGGCCGGATGACAGACGGGAAAAAAGCTTTTCGAGTTCCGGTTTAGTTCGGGATTGGGCAGCTTTCTCCGCAAGCTTCAAGTCAAACCAGGGAGCTTTGTAAGTGACAAAACGGTTCAAGTAAGGATGTCGCTGGGTGCCCAACGGTTGAATTCTGAAGTTGTCAGGATCATTCTTGAAGAAAGATATGAGTGCATCTTCCCGGTAGAATGATTTCCAGTCGAAAAATTCTATGTATTTCGAAGCGTTTTCGGCCAGGTCAATAGTAAGCAGCGCCGCACAACAGAAAAGCATCAGCCAGACGCCTTTCCCGCTCAAGATTTTCTCCCTCTGTAGGTTGGCAGCCCAGATAGCAACGCCGCTGATGGCCGCCGTTGCCACAAACAGCCAGCCTGTCCTGCGAAATGCAGAAAGAAACAGATCAGCCCGCCTGGCTGCCAGTTCTTCCCGGGGCGTTGCTGAAAGTACGCCTTCCTGCCCGAATGCCACATTGGTTAACAGATTCGAGCCGTTCAGGAATGTCCATGTTATGAGCAACAAGAGCCCGGCAACGCCGCTGAGAGCAGGAAGCCAGAACCATAATTTTCTGTTTCGCGGTGAGCGCAAAGCTCCAATAAATGAATCCATCCCCTGTCCGGCCAACATGCACATAGCAAAAGCGGACAGGGCAACCCAACGCGAGGGTATGCGTTGCGCCGACATAGTGGGGAGTTGGTAGATCAGTCGGTAAAGGGGAGTAAAACGGCCGTAAGCAATTACAAGAGAAGACAGAAAAACCGCCAGCAGGAATAAAGTTGTCTTATCTCTCCGGATTCGAACCACTACTGCGGCAATACCAAAGCAAAGAATCAAAACTCCCATGTAATGACCGACCTGGGTCATGTGAAAGGTCTTAGTCCCCATACGCCCCCAGTACTCGGGAGATTTCTGACCGAATAACCGATTGGTCATTAAAAATGTCGCGGTCTCTTCCGGAGGGAGCGACCAACTTGTTGCAAAGTCGTATTTATCGGACTCCGACTCTTTGCCGTTATCCGATGCGGGAGTTTCGGCTGAAGCAGGCTTTTCGGTTACAAGTCGTGTGCCGAATTTGTACATGCCTTGCCATGACAATATGATTGTGGCCATCAAACAAATGCCGCTCAAAAGCACCCTGATTGAGCCGGGTCTGAGATAGTCCCTTTTCCGTTTTGCGCCATTATATAGTAGGTACAATAACGAGACAAGGAGTAGATACAACCCTAGATAATACGGAACCTGGGGTTCGCCGGACAACCACATGGCGCTGTAGCACAGAGCGGCGAGAAGAAAATGCCTTGCTTTGCCGCTTTTCCATCCCTGCCAGAAAAATCCGAACACCCACGGGATCCACGGAATGCATTGGAGTTTGCCCAAATGACCGGCTCCCATCAGGGTCACAAAATGGGATGTCAGACCAAACCCGATGCCTGAGATTATTGCACCTTTGCTACTAATTCCGAGCACACGCGCACAGAAGTACCCACCCGCTCCAGCCCATACAATAAGCAAGGCAATATTCAGCCACATCGAAACTCCAAGAGGAAAAGACGCTTTTATCGGCCAGGTCGGATAAAAGGTCCTGCCGGTTTCATTACCGTTGCCAAGGTAGAAAGTCGGGCCCCAGAAAAAGCCCCCTAAAGCTCTAATCTGTTCAACGTGACTTTTATGCGCAACAACATTGCCGTCACTGAACCAGACTGTCTGGTCCGGGTCAGCAATTCCTGGCCAGAAGAGGAAAAAAACCGCAAGAATGACAAAAGCCAGACATGCGAGAAGCGAAGTATGTTTGCTCAAGATTTTGTTCATTAGCATCTATCCCTGCTGATTGGCTTCCTGAATACCAGCAACTGCCGATACTTTACATTGAATCGATTCTACACGAAAGCGCTAATTTTATAGCCCCTGACTCGCGTCATGCCACCGATGTCCTTTCTAAATAGAGCCTGTCCGAAAAGGCATTTCCAAACAGACCGTTGCAATGCCGCATGTTCTACTATCCGTACTCGTGCACCTACTCGTACACTCCTATCTCTTCCGTCTGACTCGGATACACTTAATCGAACCTCTTCGTCCCTCTCCGTTCAAAGGCTTCCATCAGCAGACCGGGTAAGCAGGTCGGGTAAGTGTATCCGAGTAAGAGGA
>CAYSRM010000222.1:0-2421 GCA_964433435.1 uncultured Victivallales bacterium | reverse complement strand
CCCACGAGTAATATGACTGGAGGCATGCGCACAGTTTTGCAAGAATAACTTAAAACACATAACCAACCATTCACAGCCATAAGGTCTGGCTGTAAAAAAAGGAACTAGTTATGTCAACAAACTCACTTATTTCGCGTGCCGACATCCAGAGGCATAGACCGCCCACACGTGCGGGGGATTGGCTCCCTTTGTATCAAGGAAACGGAAGGTTCGGGTCGTGCTTTGGACCTTGGGGACTTCACCAAGCACCTGCCAACCCATCCGGAGTCTGCATGCGCGGCAAGACGCAATACATGCATATGGAGCACTGGGTACGCGGCAAGTACAATATGGATTACCTGATCCCGTTGGCAAGGATTTTCTGGGAGGAGGAACCAACTCAAGTCCTCTCATTTAATCAACGCCAGTCGTTTTATGATGGCACGATTCAGACCCACTTCGAAACACCGGAGTATGCCATCCGCGTTACGTCTTGGTTCGATCCAGTGGTGCGGAACCTAACGGGATTCAAGTTCGAGGTGAGTGGTCAGTGTCCCCAAATCATTCTCGCACCGTTTCAGGAACTGGATGTCCATTATGACCAGAATTTGAAGGCGAGGTTTTCCAGTACAATCCAGGACCAAGTATGGCGGGCCACACTTGAATGCCTTAATGTGAAGACAAGCCTGGTTGTCTGGACTGATGCCGAAATCGAGACCTGTCGCGAAGGTCTGAAAATACAACTCCGGCCCGGTCGTTCGAACATACTCATCTCGGTGAACGATGAGCCCGTCCAGGATACAGACGTGTCGCTCGACAGAACGCGCGAGTGGTGGCATGCGGAGTGGAAGGGCGGAACACAGCTTGATATACCGGATGAAGAAGCGCAGAAGATGTGGGTTCGCTCCATGGCATATATTCTGTGCTCATATAACGATGATGCTCTGGGCATGGCCGGTCCGATGGGATTGACTGGAAACGGCTGGCCTTTCGCATTCCCCCAGGACCTTTCCTTTATTCATCCGGCACTCCTTGCCACCGGACATTTGGATATTGCTCGTTCCTGGATTGAGTATTGGGCGGGTCATCTTGATGGAATGCGAGAATACACCCAGCGTCTTCTTGGTGTTGACGGGATATTGGCGCCATGGGTGTTTCCATACGGATCCTTTACAGATTTCCACAATGCCGGAACACCCAACAAATGCTATTATGAGATTCACAACTCCGGCTATCTCTGCCGAATGGCTTTTGAAACATCCGTAGCGGTAGATGATCCCGAATGGACAACAACTTTTGCAATCCCCCTCATCCGTGAAACTGCTTACTTCTATCTCGATGTCCTGAAAAAGGGGGAGGATGCTCTCTGGCACATAGATATTACTCCATCGATGGGGCAAGACGAAATGGGTGGGCGCAATCAGAAGGACTATCTCTGTGCTTTGTACAGTGCACAATATTGCTTGCAGGTCGCCATCGAGCTTGGCTTGGACGAATCAGGGCAAATGGGAATTATACTTCGCGATGGCATCGCCTTTGAAACACTTCTTTCACCGAAGGGCTTCTACTACACATGTGCCGGTTCGGGGGCTGAGGATTTCGGCAGACAAAAGCACCCCCCCCAGTTGAATCCACTGGCGTATCTACCTCTGTCGTCCGATGTTCTGAAACCGACAAAGTCGGCTTACGACCAACGCTATAGCATCACAGAACGATCAGCCGAGCCGTTCTTTCACGGCTGGACTCTCGGTGAGTTTCTTCTTGCGAGCACTCGTATGGGCAATGCTGTCGGGTGGCGAAAAGACTGGAATAATGCGCGTGCGTCCGACTATGTAGATGAAGAGTGGATCCAGATATTTGAGACTAGCGGAGCTCATCAATCATCCTTTTATGTAACCACTCACGGCTTGTTCGCACAGGCGACAATGGAATGCTTTGTGTCTGCATGGTGGGGAAAGCTGCAAGCAGGCCACTGCATGCCGTGGTCCAGCGAGTGCTCCTTCAGTGGCATGGTTATGCTCCTCGGTGTTGAAGCATCCGGTCATATCACGCCCGAGTATACGAATCTCATATTGAAAGCACAAAGGGACACGACATTCAGATTCCAAAAGCAGGATATTGCCATGCGTGTCGGAGAAAAGCGTAGCTTCACACTTCCCCATTTGAACATACCAACCGAAGGGGGCCGCCAAAGCCCTGAACGATACCTCTGAAGGCCGCACTCCACCGCCTGACTGTCACGATACTGGAGGGCGACGGGACTCCGTCGCCGTTTCCTGACGATGACGGTCGGGGGCTGCGAAAGCAAACCGGCGCGGCTCAAGAAGAGCTTTCCGCGCCTGTCTATCATGGTCTTGCTCGACGGACTATATCCCAATGGTCCCATCATGGAGATTTGCCGCAGGTACAACTGGGATTTCATGATCGTCCTGCAGGATGACT
>CAYSRM010000221.1:0-2426 GCA_964433435.1 uncultured Victivallales bacterium | reverse complement strand
GCTCCTCCAAAGCCTTGAGCGAATAAAAAATCTGCCCCTTATTGTCCTGGGCCCCACGCGCATACATCCTGTTGTTTCTGATGTGGGGCTCGAAAGGAGGAGTTACCCATGCATCCAGTGGATCCACCGGCTGCACATCGTAGTGCCCATAATAAAGCACCGTAGGGGCCGAAGAGTCGCCGACATACTCAGCAAAAACAAGGGGATGGGACGAGGTTTCGACAATTCGCGAAGAAAAGCCAATCGACTCCAGGTGCGAATTCAGCCAACCTGCGCAGCGTACGCAATTGTCCGCATGCTCCGGTTCCATGCTGATGCTCGGGAATTTGAGAAATTCTTTCCATTCGGAAAGATATCGTTCAAGGTTTTTGTCAAAGGCAGTTTCAATTTCTCTGTTCATTGTTTTGCTCCTGTCTTCTCTAAGACGGCCTTCGGCCGCAATCAAAGGCATTGGTCATTGGGTCCGCTAGCCATAGCCCGGGCATAGCCGGGCCATTTCATGCATAGATCCGGTTAACCCGCATATCTCACAGAATTGCTGCTGCGAGCGCGGATAGCACTACTGCAACGGCACGAATTGAAAAAACGCCAGATTGCAGTATGTCTATACGGCTGCTCCGGCGTTTCACCAATTTGCACCCCCGCAGCAGCACTCTCCACGCTCTCGCTACGAAATTCTGTGAGATATGCGGGTTAACACAAGTATTGCGTTATTTAGCTCAACCTTGCCAGCATAAAGATTGATGCTTTAAACACACATGATCCTCCTGCAGGCATACTCAATGATGCGCATAATGCGTGCCATTTTCTGATTGTCTTGGCTACTGATGCAGTATAAATTCCTGGCATGAAGACTGTAAAAATAGCCATAGCGCCGGATTCGTTCAAGGGCACGCTTACCGCCTTGCAGGCCGCTGAACAGATCGAAAAAGGATTTCGGCGCGGACTCTCGAATATTTCAATTCGAAAGATCCCAATGGCAGACGGTGGAGAAGGTACTGTCCACGCCATAGTTGAAGCCACAGGCGGTAAGTTTTGCTCCCGGAGAGTACAGGATCCGCTTGGCAGGAAAATCAAGGCCGTCTATGGTCTTTCAGGGGACGGCGCAACTGCTGTTATCGAAATGGCAGCGGCCTCCGGGCTGGC
Source organism: uncultured Victivallales bacterium (assembly GCA_964433435.1). Taxonomy (GTDB): domain Bacteria; phylum Verrucomicrobiota; class Kiritimatiellia; order UBA8416; family CAYSRM01; genus CAYSRM01. Next base: position 1,280 of record CAYSRM010000221.1, on the reverse strand, counting down.
CTTGCTCAAACGCAGCGAAAGAAACCCGGCTGTTACTTCAACTTTCGGAACCGGAGAACTCATAAAAGACGCGCTCAAACACAAGCCAAAGAAAATGCTTATCGGAATAGGGGGGAGCGCCACAAATGACGGCGGGACAGGAATGGCAAGGGCGCTGGGAGTAAAATTCCTGGACGCCTCCGGACAACCCATTGCCGAAGGCGGAGAGGCCCTCAAAAACCTGGCTCATATCGACATGTCGGGCCTGGATAAAAGGATAAATAACATTTCAATCGAAGTTGCTTGCGATGTGGACAATCCTCTGACCGGCCGCCACGGAGCCGCACAAGTTTACAGTCCCCAGAAAGGCGCTACTCCGTCAATGGTAAAGAAACTTGACGCAGCCCTTAAACATCTTGCCGAGGTCATATCTCGCGACATCGGTCCGAATATTCTTAAGATTCCCGGTTCTGGCGCGGCAGGCGGGCTGGGCGCCGGGCTTATGGCTTTTATGGGAGCAAAGCTTAGGCCTGGAATCGATATAGTTATAGACAGTGTAAAACTCAGGCGCAGGTTGAAAGGGTGCGACCTGGTTATCACAGGCGAAGGCATGATGGATGATCAGACAGTATATGGAAAAACTCCTGCGGGCGTAGCCAAGGTTGCTGGAGAACTGAAGATACCGGTGATTGCTATATGCGGTTCACTTGGCAAAAACGCAAGCAAGGTCCGTTCGGTTGGCATTCAGACGTATTTTGCCTCAATAAACACCTGTATAAACGAGGATGAACTACCCCGGGAAGGGCCGGCAATGCTGGCTGATACAGCCGAGCAGATAGGCCGGATCCTGGCCCTGAATTTCAGAAGTAGAAGCAGGCTTCAAGAAAAGAAATGACAACGAAGAGGACAGACTATGTTCGAAAGAGAAGAGAATCCACAGGAAATCGAGTTTGCAGATATAGTCGTCGGTCTTGCCTCTTACAATGAAGCCGACAGTATTGCATATCCAACACAGCAGGCAGGTCGTGGTTTAAGACAATTCTACGCAAATAAGAAGACGGCAATCATAAACTGCGATAATCATTCTCCGGATAACACCGAGGCCGCTTTTATGGAAGCAGATACGGATGTGCCCAGGATTTATATAACTACCCCTCCTGATATGCCCGGCAAAGGATACAATTTTGAGAACATGTTCCGAAAATTCCTGGAACTCAAAGGCGAGGTCCTTGTCTGCCTGGATGCAGACCTGTTAAGTATCACCCCCGAATGGGTCAAGCATTTTGCCGACCCTATTATTG
>CAYSRM010000220.1:0-2433 GCA_964433435.1 uncultured Victivallales bacterium | reverse complement strand
TGACAGGATCTACAGGATCGACAGGATTCACAATAATCGTATCACCGTCGATTACTCGGCTCACCGTGCCGGTGAACGAATGCGCAAGAAGGGTAGGGGTAGAGGAGAAAGCAGGCAGGATTAACACGATCAACAGGATAAAAGAGAAATTCATAGTATAGCGCTCAATTAAAATCCAGTATTATGGTGTGTAGATATATTTGCACTATTATGGTGTGCTTGCAAACATGAAATCAAAAAAGCAGCCACCAACCTATCGAAAGAAGCTCGGAGCTTCCGTCCGGGACAGGAGAAGGTTGCTTGGCCTTTCGCAAGAGCAATTGGCCGAAAAGATAGATTGCCATCGCAATTACGTAGGAAATGTTGAACGCGGCGAACAGAATCTGACAATAGACATGTTGGTTCGTTTTGCTAAAGCCCTTGAGTGTACGGTGAGCGTTTTAGTAAAAGAATCGAAGTTGTGAGAAAAACCAAATGCCAGCATATTACGGGTCCAAAATATCAGATCTGTTGAACTCGGATTCGGCAGAAATTCATTCGAGCTTAGTTTCTCACTATAGAAAAGATGGTTACTTCCAGATGATGTCAAGTCAAGGGCTGGCTTGGGAAGAATCAATACCGCTAATTCGGTCTACGCTTCAAGACCTTGTGAAGAAACAACCAGGTTCAGCGGGGTGGGGAGTAATGCTTGAGTATCCCCTCTATCGGCTTAGAAGCCGCATAGACTTAGTGCTAATAGCTGCCGACATGCTTTTCGTTATTGAATTAAAGATTGGCGAAAGCGCTATCAACGTCCAAGACCTGAACCAAGTGGAAGAGTACGCATTAGAACTGCGCGATTTTCATAGAGCCTCACATTCATTGCCCATGCAGCCGGTTCTTTGCTGCACCGAACTATCAAACACAAAGCAGGTGGGCGAGTACAATCTTGCCGAACAGATCCAGCCTGTTGTGGCAACATCCTCAAAGGGTCTTGCCGACGTAATTAGCGAAAAATTCCAAGTACACTTACCACGACTAACGAGCCAAATTGATGTCGCAGCATGGAACAACTCACAATATGAGCCGGTGCCAACCATTATTGAAGCGGCGACTTCCATTTATGCCGGACATAACGTAAAAGATATTTCTAGATCTGAAGCAGCTAACTTGAACGAGTGTTCTGAAGAAGTGCTCCGCCTTATCGAAGACGCCAGATCAAAAGGCGGGAAAAGAGTAATAGTTGTGACGGGAGTTCCGGGCGCCGGCAAAACACTGGCAGGACTCAATGTTGCTCACGGCGGCACTGAAGGAAGAGAGACAAAAGGTGAAGTCGTTTACCTTTCCGGGAATACGCCTCTTGTGCTTGTAATTCGAGAGGCATTAGCCCAAGACGAATATGCCCGAGCAAAAGAAACCGGCCATAAGAGGCGGCTAAGCGACATTCGGCATGACTTAAAAACCCGCATTCAGCACATAATCGACTTTCTAAAAGAATACTGCTACCACGACCTGAATTCGCCCCCGCATGAACATGCGATTGTCTTTGATGAAGCACAACGAGCGTGGGATCACAAACAGGGCTTGAAGAAATTCGAACGGGATAATTCGGAACCGGAACTGCTTTTGCGTATTATGGACCGGCACAAAGATTGGGCTGCTATCGTTTGCCTAGTTGGGGCTGGACAAGAAATCAATACTGGAGAAGCCGGTTTGGCCCAGTGGGGAGAAGCTCTCAGCATAAGAAAAGATTGGGAAGTAGTCGCTCCCCATAACGCTTTTTACGGCGGACCAGACACTGCTGGAACTGCAATGTTTCCCGGCTCTTTGCCGTCTGGACTTCATTGCTCAGAGGATGAACGTTTACGCCTGACTGTCCCAATGCGCTCTTTTAGATCGGAGAGGGTCAGCCAATGGGTCGAAGCTGTTTTGACTGGCAACCCAGACGAAGCAAGAAAGGTTGCTCTTGATATTGGCCCATATCCCATAACCTTAACGCGCTCGCTGGATGAATGCAGGGATTGGTTGCACCAGCGCACACGAGGTTTGCGTCGATGCGGATTACTTGCCAGCACACGTGCAGTTCGTCTTCTCGCCGAAGGATTAGGCACGTCTCTTACCGTGCAGGATAAAGAAAAGATATGCCATTGGTATCTGAAACCCAGTGACGATTATCGCTGCTCCAATTACTTGGAAGTCACTGCCAACGAATATACATGTCAAGGCCTGGAGTTGGACTATGCCGGAATCTGCTGGGGCGGAGACTTTGTACGAAAAAAGAGCGGCGATGGATGGAGTTTTCGGCAACTCAGCGGCACATCTTGGAACAGAGTCAACAAAAAGGAAACACGCCAATTTATATTGAATAAGTATCGAGTGTTCTTAACCCGAGCGCGTGAAGGAATGGTCCTTTTCGTGCCGCGCGGCCACCCGGATGACCAAACCCGCCGTCCG
>CAYSRM010000219.1:0-2443 GCA_964433435.1 uncultured Victivallales bacterium | reverse complement strand
TGTTTTTGGGATTGAAAGCACATTTCCTACTGACAATTTGACTTTTGCACATTCAAACACAATACTAAGCCTGTGGACAGTTTTTCAACAGGTTCGTTGGACGTGAGAGGAAAAACATGAAAGACACAGCAACTGTCAAAATTTTCCTGGCAGAAGGCAGTCCGACATCCGTCAGAACTGCTGAGTTATCAAATTGGACAGGCAAGGCCGTTGCCGGTCCGCGTTCAAAGATCGAAGACATACTCAAGCGAGATGAAGCCAACAATCCTGGGGTCTATTTTTTGACGGGGGTGAATCCCGAGACTGGGAAAAACAAGGTCTATATCGGTGAAGCTGAAGTCATACGAAAACGAGTCAAGGGACATATGGAAAAAGACTTTTGGAAAACCATCGTCTTTTTTGTAAGCAAGGATGAAAACCTGACAAAAGCCCACATAAAGTATTTGGAAGGAAAATTGATTCAAACGGCAAAATCCGTAGGCCGATTTGAGATAGAGAACTCTCAATCAAGCGGATCTCATCTTCCGGAATCGGATGCCGCCGACATGGATATCTTCCTTTTCAAAATGGAACAACTCCTTCCTATCCTGGGGCAAGAATTCCTGAAGCCTATGGTCAAACAGGAAGTTCCTATGAAATCTGATCGGCTGTTTTGTGAAATAAAGAACATCAAAGCAATCGGACGCCAAACCGACAATGGTCTAGTCGTCCTTAAAGGTTCAGAAGCTGTTCTGAAGGAAAGACCCTCTACCCAAAAATATAAGTATGCAGCGAATTTGAGAAAAACATTGCTTGATGAAAACATTGTAGAAGAAAGAAATAATCGACTTGTTTTCATTTCAGATTATGAATTTTCAAGCCCCAGTGCTGCCGCTGCCGTAATTCATGGTGGGCAGGCAAACGGCCTTACTTCGTGGAAAGATTCAAAAGGTATCACCCTGAAACAGAAAGAAGAAAAAGACATTGAACAAGTGGATGCACAGGACTAAAAAACGCACGCATTTTTCAGCCCTGTGATCGATAGCGTTCTGTTTGAGGAGGGATTATGACCGAAACTGGGTTTGACAGCGCAGAAGCAGCCGCTGAGGCGTGGAACACATGGCCCGGGCGTTACGCTATGGTCACCCCTGCCGATTTTATGGATGTGGCAACCAGCGTGACACACGAGAGCCCTCTCACAGCGGGCAAATACGTGCCTCCGACCGGGGACGCCTTGTTTGGGGCAATCCAGATGACACCTAACGGTGCCTTCCTGTCGCCATGGCCTAAACTGCCGGGGAACTACAAGGCACAATTCTGGGGTTCCTCGCAAGCACCGCTCGGCCTTTCGGATATCTACGCCCTCCGAGCGCGATGGCTCGCGCTCGGAGATTCCATATGGGGCATTCGGCAGCAACTTCTGAACTGCCTCACCCAGAATGCACAAACACAGCACCTGCTCAATGCCCTGCTATCTGAATGGAATGAGGTATTGAAGCCGACGGGACTTCCTTTGTTTGGCAAGAATGACATCCGCGGCGTCAACCTTGCCGGCCTCGACTGTTCCGCAGAAGGAGTCGGGCCATACAACTTCTCGAATCTTGATCTCAGTTACGGTGATCTCAGTGCTTCTTGCCTTATCGGTTGCCGATTCTACAACTGCACTATGCTCGGCGTCTTCAGCCACCACACGGACTTTTCCGGCTGCGAGTGCAGCGGCACCAAGTTTGACTTCGCCGTCATGTCGCGATCCTCATTTCGCCGCAGCATCCTGGCGATGGCCACATTCGCAGGGGCAAAGTGTCGTGACTGCGCTTTTGATGGAGCCGTCCTCCATTCCGCCAACATGCAGGGAGCCACTCTGGACCTTTCCTCCTTTGGCCCCTCGTTGTGTCTTGACTCTGGGCAGATCAAACAGGTGTTCGCTGACCTTACTGAAGTGAAATGGAACGCGGAATCGAGTTTCCTCAACGTGAATACATCAGACGTTGATTCGTCCCGTAACCCGGCACTGGTGAACCATATACAGAACCAGCAGTTTGTAACAGACGTACAGCGGAGGGCGAAGTCTGTGGCTGCACAAACTGCAGTTGCCGTCTGGAGGCTCACTTCAGACTGCGGTCGCTCGGTCGGTCGGTGGTTACTCTCGTCAGTGGTCTGCATTCTCGCATTCGCCGCAGTCTACGCATGGCTTGACTACATGCACATGTTTGACGTCTCCGAAAGGATCACGAGACTTTTCGGCCTTGAGTTTCTCTATTTCAGTGTTGTGACCTTCTCGACGCTCGGGTTTGGAGACATCACCCCTACGAACCCCGTGACGATGGGCTTTGTGATTGTCGAGGTGCTTCTCGGTTACTGCATGCTTGCAGGACTCGTCACTTTCTTCACCAACTGGCTGCGGGGACGGAGATAGAAGGTAAGCGTCTTACAAACCCCATGTAGGGATCGTGCTTAGACCTGA
>CAYSRM010000218.1:0-2445 GCA_964433435.1 uncultured Victivallales bacterium | reverse complement strand
AATGAGTAGAAGTAATGTAATGTATAGGCAATCATTCTTGAGCAGGAAGGTGTGCGGGCTGGCTGTCAGCATGTTTCTTTTGGGCATGCATACGTATGCCGCGGAGTCCGAAGTCTCGCTGATTGGCCCCAAGACACAATGGCATGAATTTCTTGTTCATCAAACGAAAATCGTAAGATTCGAGGATGGTGATCTATCGCCTGTTCACGTGAGCATTCCTGGACGGGGCTGGCCGAAAATGAAAAAAATAGAAGCTGGCACGCATACGCCGCTTCCTCCGGATGGATGGATGCGCGCGGATTTTGACGACAGTTCATGGCCATCGGGTGTCATGCCTATTGGGACAGGGCGGAAGCGGAGCTTTTCGGTGATCTGCCTGCGCGCAAGATTTAATGTAGCCGATCCTGCAAAAGTTGGCGATATGGAATTATCCATGGCGTATCGCGGCGGAGTGGTGGCCTATCTGAACGGCGAAGAGATAGCTCGTTCCGATATGCCGGAAGGGGCTGTTGATCTCAATACGCCTTCCAAAGACTATCCCAGAGACGCATATGTAAGTCCGGAAGGCCATCTGCTGAGAATGGGATTTAATGATCCCAAGAGATATAAAGATCGTTTTGCTTTACGGAATCGAAAGATGGATTCTATAACCGTTCCGGCGTCGAAGCTGCGCCCGGGGGCTAATGTGCTTGCCTTATCAGTGCATCGCCCGCCAACAGATGCCATTCTCTACACAGGAAGACCCCATGCGCATACCTGGGGATTTTGTCGATGGGGCATTGTGCGGGTTGACAAGGCTTTGCTGAAGGCACAGGTTGAAGATGGCGCTCTCGAGTTGCCCGCCGGCCTGGTATTGTCGAAAGTACTGACGACGGATTTGCCATCTGTGGATATTAAACCGGATGTTTGGGCTGAATTCAAGTCGCTGCGCTTTGTTGGCGCGCGCAATGGCGCGTTTTCCAAAGTGTTCAGAGTATCTTCTTCTCGTCCCATAAAAAACCTTCGTGTTGAGCGGACTTCTCTTAAAAGCCCAAATGGTCAAACAATACCGAAGGAGGCAGTCAGTGTTCGTTATGTTGATGGCGAAGCGCTGCAGGAGACCGCTTCAGATGCTGTTTTGCCCGCAAAGGGGTATGAGATGGCGGTACAACGTTTGTGGGTGACAGTGTCTGTCCCGCAAGATGCCAAGGTCGGGACCTATCGGGGGAAATTGAAGATACTAGCCGACGATGAGGAACCGGCAACGGCGCCCATCGAATTGACTGTATCCGACTGGATGCTCGCGGATGCCTCCAAGTTTGAAACATATTTCGACATGGTACAATCTCCTGAGACGCTGGCAAAAAAATATGACGTAGAACTGTGGTCTGAAGCACATTGGAAGTTGATTGATCGTTCATTTGAATTAATGGGCCAGGTGGGCTCGCGTGTGCTCTATATCCCGATTATTCGGCAGAGTCATTTCGGGAATGAACACTCGATGGTGCGATGGGTTAAACAGCCTGACGGATCCTGGTCTCATGATTTTACGATCGTTGAAAAGTATCTTGCAACAGCCATTCGCCGGCTCGGCACGCTGCACATGGTTTGTGTACACTCCTGGGGGCGGACAAGCGGGGGAGCCTATTTCGGGAAGACTAATCGGGCAAAGAAATCCAAGCCATTCTGGTTCAGCGCCTTGGATCCCAAGACCGGAGTGTTAACTGCCGAGGAAGGGCCAACCTGGGAGGATGAGGCGTGTGGAAGCTTTCTTAAGCCTGTATTCGATGGAATACGTGAACGTCTCAAGCCCTATGGTTTGGAAGAAAAGATGATGGTTGGTATCGGTCATGATGTTGTGCCGAACGCAGCGGCGGTTGCATCTCTGAAAAAGGCTTCTAGTTCGGCTCCATGGGTAATGCATTGTCATCCGGAGCGCTGGAAGTGCGGCAGTGAGCCTGTAGGCTATCTGGCGCATGTATGGGGAACGTTCCCGCCGTCGCTGAACCCTGAGCAGCGGAAATATGGATGGCAGGAAACACGGTTGCTGACCACCTTCCCGCGTTCAGGCAGCGGAACGGCAGGCAGGGTGATTGACAGCTCGCCACCCATGAAGTACCGACTCATGCGTGAGATGGCTATTTGCACGCCGTTGCGTGGTTTTGGATGGATGGGCGCGGATTTCTGGCCTGTGATAAAGACAAAGCGTGGTTCCCATACATATCTTGACTACTATCGAGAATATGATTTTCGTGTGCATCTGGGCATTGGGCACGCGATTCATCGTCTTCTGGCTCCAGGCCCGGAAGCAGCTTTGGCTACCGTACGGCTGGAAATGGTTCGAGAGGGAGCCCAGGAAGCAGAGGCGCGTGTGTTTATCGAGCGGGCGCTGCACGATTCCGAGAAGCGAGCTGCATTGAGTGATGATCTGGTCAAACGTTGCAAAGCCATGCTTGACGAGCGACT
>CAYSRM010000217.1:0-2449 GCA_964433435.1 uncultured Victivallales bacterium | reverse complement strand
CCAACACGGAATATTCAATGATGAAGGGGAGGGGAAGAGGGCGAGGCAGGTTTTGCCCGCGGGGGAGCTTGCGGTTCAGCCGGGTGAGGCGGGTAAAGGGAAACGGCAAGGCTTTGGCGTTGGGGAGGGTTGAATGCCATTTTCATTATTTTTAGCTCTTAAGTATTTGAGGCCGAAGCGGTCTTTTGTTTCGGTTGTAACGTTTATTTCGGTTCTCGGGGTTTTGCTCGGGGTGGCCATTCTTGTCATTGTATTATCAGTTATGACCGGGTTTGACCAGATGTGGCGGGAGAAGATTCTTTCGTTCAAACCGCATCTGACGATAGAGAATCCTTTTGGGGTGATTCCGGGTGATGCAGAACTTAACAGGCGAATCAGCGCTGTTGACGGGGTGACCGGGGTCTCGCCTGCTGTTGAGACCTTGAGTCTGATGCAGCATGAGGGTCGCGCTGCTGCGCCGGTGATTCTCGGGCTTGACGGGGAACTTGCTTCCTCCGTAACGCGGATTCCTGAATTTCTTATAGATGGCCGGTTTGATGTAAGTGGAGAGAATGCCGTAATCGGCCGCGACCTTGCCGGCATGATGGGTTTAAATGTCGGGGAAACCGTGCTGGTGCATTCTCCCCAGAACGTAATGAACAGGGATGAGCTGTACCTGCCCGAAGAGATTGTGATAAGCGGGATATTTGACATGGGCATGAGGGATTTTGATTCGGGTTTTCTGATAACATCTTTACGTGTGGCCAGGGATCTGACCGGCCTGGACGAAGGTGCTGAGAAGATTTATGTCATGACCGATGACCCGTTTTTGTTTGAGAAGTATGCCGGTGCAGTTCGCGATGTGCTGCCGACGTCTTTTGTTGTGAGGACCTGGAAAGAAGTGGACCAATTGATGTTCAAGGCGTTGAGCCACGAAAAGACTTTAATGTTTGTACTTCTTGTATTTATTACCATTGTGGCGATTTTCTGTGTGACAAACACTCTGATAGTGATAACAGTTCAGAAGACAAATGAAATCGGGCTTCTCAAGGCGCTGGGCTTTTCTTCATGGCAGATCATGGCTGCTTTTGTATGGCACGGATGGATCCAATGCCTGGTGGGGATTGTTGCCGGGATCGGGGCAGGGCTGTTGGTACTTCAGAATCTGGAAGGGATAGTAAGGGCGCTTACGTTATTTGATGTGGATATTTTCCCGAAGTCCATATATGGACTTAGCGAGATTCCGTCTGAAACAAAGCTTGGCGAGGTGTTGAAGATTGGTTTTTCAGTCATGGTTTTCTGCACACTGGCCAGCTTGTTGCCTGCATGGCGGGCCGCGAAGATGGATCCTGTTGAGGCGTTGAGGAAAGAGTGAGAGGAGAAGAGTTATCGGCCATTTGCGCCTGGCGGCGTGTCATTTGTCCCTAGGCGCTGGCGCGCTCGGGACGTCATTGGGGGGCGTGGGGTGTGAGAGGAGGAAGGTAGGGGCGTGGAATGTAAGGAGAGGGGTTGGTTGGGTATAGTTTTATGATTAAGGCAGAGAATATTTTTAAGAAATATCTGATGGGCAGGCATGAAGTGGATGTTCTCAAGGGTGTGGACTTTGAGATCGCATCCGGGAGTTCTGTTGCTGTTATAGGAAGGAGTGGCGCCGGGAAAAGCACCTTGCTTCATGTTCTTGGGGGGCTTGACTGTCCGGATGCGGGCAGAGTGATTATTGACGGGAAAGACATTTACAGCTTGAGCAACAGGCAGAGGAGCAGGATCCGGTGTGATGCTATAGGGTTTGTTTTTCAGTCTTATCATCTGCTTCCTGAAATGGATGTGCTTGAGAATGTGATGCTCCCGGGCATGGCGAAAAAAGGTTTTTCGAGAGTTGATCTGAGGAGAATTGCGGTCGATTTGCTTGATGCGGTCGGGTTATCGGAAAGAAGATCGCATTTACCGCAGGAGCTTTCTGGCGGGGAGCAGCAGAGGGTGGCTTTGGCGCGTGCATTGATGAATGATCCCAAGGTTATAATGGCTGACGAGCCTACGGGCAATCTTGATTCAGCAACAGGTAAGGATGTGCTTGACTATGTGTTTTCGATAGCGGCTGAGAAAAGGCATACCTTACTAATTGTAACCCACGACGACCATATTGCCTCCCGTTGCGACCTTGTTTACAAGTTGGACTCCGGGAATGTAGAGAAGCGGGGGTGTGGCGATATAGCTATTACGGGGGGCTAACGCTGGCTTTACCCACAATATGACGATGGGCTATTGGTTCGGTTGCTTTCGAGCATGCACCTGTGCAGCTTGCCGTTTAAGGGTGGTGTTGGCGACGGAAAGATGAGGATGAGTCCGGCAGCCTGACGGGCTGCAATTCGAGAGCCCGGGGTGAAGCCCCGGGTTGACGGCAAGCACAGAAACCTGCACCCTGACGTGTCCGCCATAGCCCAACGGGCGACGGCGGAAGGGGTGCCACCCC
>CAYSRM010000216.1:0-2484 GCA_964433435.1 uncultured Victivallales bacterium | reverse complement strand
AAGATTTCAGCAACAGCCGTGAAGCCGGAGGCAAGGATTACAGAGAAAAAGGCGTTGCCTTCAGAATCCTGGCCAGTCTCTGCCGCCTGCTTTCACCAATACTTTGAGGCCTGACTGACCTTCATTCCGGCCATATTCAGGGCCCGGATTCGACAATGTCATCTATGGGGCATTGCCGATGGGGCTGTACTTGATTCTCTCGCAATAAGGATTGTCCCATCCCAGTCCCGTGGCGGCATAGAGTTTGTCTCCCTCCTCATCCGGTCCCCCATGGGTTATTTCCAAGAAAAATCGCGTCGTTCTCCATCTCTACAAGTAGTACAATCCAGTCTTTGTGTGAACAACGGTAACCCGCATATCTCACAGGATTTCGTAGTAGCCTGTCCGCCATCCGGCGGAAGAGCGTGCAAAGTGCTGCTGCGGGGGCGCGAATTGGTGAAACGCCGGAGCAGCCGTATAGACATACTGCAATCTGGCGTTTTTTCAATTTGTGCCGTCGCAGTGGCGCTATCCGCGCTCGCAACAGGAATTTTGTGAGATATGCGGGTTAACACCTATTCCTGAATTCGCGTCAGACTGAAAAACGCTTTTACGACGAAAGCCTGTAGAAATGCGGGCTAACCTGATCGGGTCATCAACTCGCCGGGTTGATGAAGAGATCAGATTAGATTCAATTTGCAGATCAATAGAAATGGATACCATTTTCACAATAGAAAGATTTTAATGCAAAAGAGCTGGAACACTTCAGTATTCATTTCTCTTTGAGATTAATAATCGGGACTACAGCACATGCCTATCCATTCCTCCGCTAGTGCAGCCTGCTCAGGAGGTATATCTATCATATAGTAGAGTCCCTGGGCGCTGCCAAGATTTTCAACAACCTTGTCGAAGGTCTCCATTGATTCGCCATGCGGTATTATATGGGCAAGCAGTCCAGCGTTGCGAATGCGGCGATAGACCTCGGACCACTCCCCGGGACCAGGCTGTCCGGCGCCCGGTACCCACTGGATTCCCTTCAAATTCCTCATTTTTAAAAGATAGTCGAGGTGCGAAAGCTGTCCTGGCCCGTCAAGATGGTAAAAAGGATTGACTAGCTTGCGGCAGCTGGCTTCCAGTTCCGGTTTTACGAATTCCTTGAACATATCCGGGCTGATCATATAGGCAAAGTCGCACTGCAGCATATAGTAGGGCTCGGTCGAAAAAAGCGGCGTCCATGCCGTATAACCGGGATTAGCTGGTTGCAGGATGTCATTAAGTGCATCAAAATACCACCACCACGCCTCATGCGCCTCCCATGTCAGGCGTTTAATGTCTTCAGGGCAGTCATACAGGTCCATCAACAGCAGCTCACCGGGGCGGTAGGATGAGACGATATCCAGGTTTCCGCCCAAGTCGGGCATTCCAATCTGCACCCGCCCTTCGAAACGGTCGACTGCCACGCGCAATATTTCAGCACAACGCTGATACCAGGGAGTGTCCACATTCGCAACCAACGAGAGTTCCTTTGGCTCGGTCTGCTTTTTATTTTGGAACCATACAGTATCCTTTCCGTTAACCAAATCCATACCCATGAATGCTGCAATGCATCCTGGGCCGAAATTAGGCCAGATGGTGGGAAAGGCATCACCAAGAAAGCGGGTGCATTCAAGTTCATAAATCCAGCGATCGACAATGGCCGCCGCCGGAACCGACAAATCATAAAAGCTGGTAAACTGGTGATATGGCAGTTCAGGCTTCGGCCTTCCCGGGTCGCGGTTTTTGACTGTGACAGCGGTCAGGGGCCGCTCTAGCTTCCCTGCCCACCAAGCCATGTAGGTCTGCTGAGTGTCTTTCCATCTCTCGGAAGAAAACTCAATATTCATATCCTTACTCTCTTATTTTGCATTTTTGCGTTTTCTGACGCTCTTATGTCAATATTAGAGTAGATGGGAGAGATCAAGCAAGCATTGCATAGAGCCAACCCGGCAGAGCTCAGAATTATATGTTCTACTGCTTTATGCAATGTGTTGCATTCATCGATATTGATGCACCTATTCGATCAAAGCCTTGACATTCTCAGACGGAGCATTATTTCCAATTTCCACATAGAAAGTACTGCCACCTCCAAGCTTGTGGAATTTTTCAGCATACCCTGTGATGGTTTTTCCAATCTTTTGCGGCGTTCCAAGAGGAATCAGATTCCGACGATCCGGATGGATAAATATTCATACCTTGTTTTCCACACACCCTTCGAGATTAGACGGATCGATTCTAACCCGCATATCTCACACTTCTCCGGCAGAAACAATTGATAGCGCCATTATTGCAAGCCCAAATCGTTTTACCCGATCTTGCGGTGTGTTCACACAGCTTCGTCCGGTTAAACCGATTTTGCCACGCACTAACAGCGCTCTGAACCGTTTCTGCTCGAAAAAGTGTGAGATATGCGGGCTAGGGCTGCCCTTTACCCACAATATGACGCTGGGCTATTGGTTCGGTTGCTTG
>CAYSRM010000215.1:0-2496 GCA_964433435.1 uncultured Victivallales bacterium | reverse complement strand
GCGGTGGGCGGAGTTTTTGTCTTTACTCACTGGGGCTTAATGGGTGTTCGGTGCCATCGTCCCTTCAATTCTCTTGAATGCCACCGCAAATTCGGATCGAAAAACCTCTCGGTACCCTTCGATCTCATCCTCTTTCGCGTCTTGATAGAAGCTGAGGCTCTTTCTCGCCTGATCTTTGTCAAAACTTCGCGCAACGCGCTTTGGATCAGAGTGGTTATCAATAAAAAGCGTTTGCAAAATGATTATGTCTGGCCGGAAATCAAGGATGTTCGAATAGTCAGCTGCTCCCCATTTCATGCTTTGATCGAATGCGTCGATAGGCGGTAAATAGACATAAGGATCACGGAAGACGGTTACTATATCTTTCGCGTTAGGCGACAGTATTCCGTGTTTCATCAAGTCCGCATAGAATCTGAGAGATGGAGACTCGCGTTCCTGCCTTGCCAGCCGTACGTATGTCTTGTAATTCACAGGCAGGTACAATGCGAACTGGACGACGAGCACAATCCCAATGCAGGTGCGAAGCAGCAGGCGCGTTCTGGAAGATGCGCCGACAAAGAAGGCGTTCCATATGATGGGGAAAAAGGGAAGCAGCCCAGGAATAAAATAGTAGGGTGACTTTCTGGCTACCACAAAAAGCAGATAGGATATGTATGGGATACACCAAGCCAAGGAAATATAGCTGAGCAGACTGCGCCTTCTGTCTGAATTCAGGATTCCTGAAATACCCAAGACCAGCCCGATAACGTACATGGGCCAAATACCGAAATAGTGTCGCAGCGTCTCAGTGTAATGGGCAAGAGGACCTCTCTCCATCTTGATTCCCCACCCAAAATTGTTCATTTCAGATTGGCGTTGAAGGGTCGCCCAGACTGCTTCCGCTTTATGTGGAACAAAGAGAACAGGGTAGGTTATCATTACAGTAATAACCATGAGAAAGACGAACATGGCCCCTCCCCGGATTGCCTTAGCCAAAGTAATCTGCCTGCGACAGACCCCGAGTAGCAGATAAGCCGGGATGCATAGCGCGAAAAAGAGACCGAGGACTTTTGTGGACGCGGCAAGACCGCAAGTTAGGGCGGAGAAGAGAAACCACTTCCCAAACCTCAGGTTGTCCCGGCTTAGGCAAAACAAAGTGGCAACAACAAAGAAGGTTACCATACTATCCGGGTGCCACCATGTATTGTTCAAGAAGACGCTTGGGATGGCTGCCAAGAATAGAAACAGTGAGACTGGAGACGGCAAGCTGTGAAATCCAGTCCACATGGCCACAAGCAGCATGATTGTTGCGGCCATGAAAAGTGGGCTTAACTGCCGAAGAGTAAGAACGTATGCACGAGTGTAGTTTGTATCTCGAAACTCGGACAGAATTCTGATTGGCGCAATTGTGGCTGCCGACACGAAGTAGAACGGGTATCCGTAGTAATAGTGTTTGTGATCGAGCACCTTCTTGAATGTGCCAAGCGCCGTCGTACCTCGCATCGTCATTCTGATAACGCAGGGATATTGAACGTATTCGTCTGAACCTGCGCAAAGCAACATGTTGTGATCGCCTGAGCATCGCAGATTGAGCGGTATGAATATCGCGATGTAAAGCACTGAGAGTCCAGTAAGAATCAGAAAATTGCGTCTCTGTTTGGGCATGTGTGCGTATCCTAATTCTTTAACCGAACGAGATTGTCGAATAACGTTTTATTAATTCCGACAATCTGTCCAAAATTCCTCTTGGTTAAAGTTATCTCAACTTGGAGATTTTACAGAGATATCATGAAATATTAAAGATACTTTCTCGATGAAAAGGGTAGTGCACCCCGTTTTTTGGACAGGTAGTTAAGCCAAGATTTTGGCATAGTCAAGTCCAGAGAAACGGGAGAATACAGATGGGAAAGAGGAGACGGAAGCATACGGATGAATTTAAAGCGAAGGTGGCCTTGGAGACCGTGAAGGGTGTGCACACGTTGGGGGAGTTGAGCTCGAAATATGGAGTGCATTCGACGGTGATTGCCCAGTGGAAGCGTAAGCTGATTAATGGAGCGGCCGGAGTGTTCGAACTCCGGCGGAAGTTCATGGAGTCTACGCGGCATGAAGCATCAGCTTCGCTCGAGCTGCGAAGAACTCTCAGGGCTTTGTTTTCGGGAAGGTCATGGCATGGGTCGACCTCAGGTCGTCTCTTCACGGGCCGCTCAGAGCCTCGAATTTCAGCGCACAACCCGGAAGACGGTCCTGAAGGCTGAATCGAGCCAAACGGAGTGGGGCCCCAAAGCCAGGCGGCACTCATCCGCTCCCGGTGACGCTACAGTGGCCCCCTATATTGGGGGGAGGAGAAAAACACAAGGAGAGGAGGTTGACCAACAGAACGCTATAGCTTAGGTTACCCTATCAGCTGTCCAAAGGATGGGGGGCACCTCCCTTGAAATAAATTAAATTTAGCATAGATGATCTTTACGATAAAAGTCTAAGATATGTCATGAATGCGAACAACACAAATAAACATAC
>CAYSRM010000214.1:0-2508 GCA_964433435.1 uncultured Victivallales bacterium | reverse complement strand
CCATCTCTTTTGCAGTATGGGTCTATACCCTTGGCGGCCCCTTCCAAATGTCCGGTTTCTATCAACCCCAAATCGCTTCCTGTATTTTAGTTCTCTGGACCCTCCTCATCCCACTGTTTATTGAGCCGGAGGAGGGGAAGAAGATATGAGATCCAGGTTACAACCCTCCGGTTTTCTCTTCATTGTGCGACCTTGGTTTGAGAGTATCTAGTATGTCTGAGCCCATTCTTGATCTTGATGACCAGTCGACATGGGATCCAAATATTAAAAAGCTTATCTTCGATCCTCTGGTCTGGCCAAAACTTATTCGTCTTTATCGCAATGCTTGCGATTTTGTCAGCAAGATTCATGATGCTGATCCTGAAGACCGCGAACCCTTTCTTGCTGAACTTCGTGAAAGTATCGACGAGCGTGTGCGGAATTATTACACGTCTGTTTATGCATACCATCAGTCGAGAGTATTTTACAAAGAGACCTTTCGCGAGAAAGGTATTCTTATCTGCTCTCGCGAACACCTGGAATCATGGGTTCACTCTATTCTTGCTGCTACGCCGGGACTGGAAGAAGCCATGTTTGCAGCGAGTTCAAGGTATTTTCCCACCTATGAAGGAACAGTGAGTTTATATCTGACAACCTCTTTTGCACCCACTTTGTACCTCGAATGCAACAACTATGTGCGTATGGTTTTAAACTTCCTGAAACTGCACGGTTATGACGCGGCTACAGCTCTGCACAACATTCATCGGGTGACTTCTCCAATTATCGTGAAGTGCAGTATACCCCTTGAGTGGCTTGAAGATCTTAAGATTCTTCGACGGAATGAACTGTCATGGTATTCCGCATTTATTATCGAATGTTGCCTTCGCAAATACTTAGAAGTCGGCGAAGAAAGACGCCCACAGATAGCAAATTACGCTCTTCTAATAAAGCGATGTATACCACCGGAAAGGGTGGTGAAGATACTCGATGCGGAGGTAAGGGAACCAGCAGTCAGAGTGCCAGAAAAAGGTTAACTCGGAGGCTCGTGTGGTTCTGAATCTTACATCCCGATTCGCGCCATCGGGCGAGACCAAATAGATGAGGCGATGTCACCCAGCCAAGATCTCGCCGAGGCAATAGAAGAACAGGCGCGAAGTCTTACTTGGATTTTGACAGGTTCCTTTCCTGATGAAGTCGATCGAAATGTGATCGCATATAGTCTGAGGGAGGTCTTACGCAACGTCTTCGAGCATTCGACAGCTAGAGAGTGCTTCATTGCCGCTCAACGGTGGAAGAATAATCGAGTTCCAATCGCGGTGATAGATGAGGGCATCGGTATACGCGAGAGCCTTCGACCGGTCTTCCAGCTGGGGTCGGATAAAGAAGCACTTTCGCTTACCGTTCGTCCTGGAACCACATCATCCCCGGCAGACAGCGAAAATTCTGGATACTGGCTCTACGTATTGTCTGAATTGGGTCGCCACTATGGCTGGTTTGCTTTGGGCACAGGGGAGTCATGCCTAATCGCCTCACAGGCCAAAAAGCGTTATATTGATGTCAAATACAAAGGTACCTTCGTTCGTTTAGATGTTCACACCAACTTCAATTTCTCGGGACAGCTCGGTCAAATCATTGACCGAGGCGAATTTGAGGCTAGTCTACAAGGCGGCCGAAGAAAAGCTACTCTCAGTAGCCGTTTGCCTTTCTGAATTCAGAGACGCCGTTACGTCAGAATTCACTCCCTTGACTCCCAACGCCCCTTATTGTTCAATACAAGTCACCATGGACTTGGATAGAGCAAAAGAAATTGTGCAGGCGTTGGCTGATGGAGTCGATCCGTACACCGGAGAGCGAGGATCAGTCCGGTGGTTTCACTGTCATTTTCTCGAAGGCCCCTGTGGCAAAGGGCACCCAGCAAGTAACCCAGCAAGTAACCCAACAAGTAACCCAGCAAGTGCGCTCGCTGGTGGGGAACATCAGCGGTGAAATGACCAGATCCGAGATCATGGCATCTCTCAAGCTGAAGGATAGAGTCAATTTCGCCCGTAATTACCTTGAGCCCGCTCTCGCTCATGGTCTGATCGAAATGACGCAGCCTGATTCTCCAAGAAGTCCAACACAAAAGTACCGGCTCACAAACAAGGGAGAGCGTACCCTCGGAACTTAATAGGCAATCCTCGCGTCCACTTTGTGGCCAGCAAAGCAGGGCTTTGGGGCCGGTCTTTAATATTTTAATAAAAGGTGTCCAGGGTAAAACCCGACCATTGGATTACAATTCCCGGTGGCTTGGGGCCGGGCCTCAAATCTCAAGTATCTGCTTTCTCTCAGTGCGGATCAGTGCGGATCAGTGGTTTGGTTTTCTCCACTCCGCTCCGCCCCCCCTTGCCCCGAGCGCCAATGCATTGTAAGGTCTTTGCCTTCCACTTTACGTTGCCTGTCGAACTGCCGGTGAATAAGCAAGTCTTGGTGCGAATTCGCCTCTGAAGAAGCTTGCCGACAATTTGGCTCACGGTCATAATAGCTGTGGAA
>CAYSRM010000213.1:0-2585 GCA_964433435.1 uncultured Victivallales bacterium | reverse complement strand
GACGAATGTCAAACCCGGAAAAAGATTCGGAGGGCCTTACAGCCCTCCGAATCCTGATTAAACCTGTTTTTTACAGGTTATGACCTGCTATTCGTACGGCTCGTATTCCGGGCCGTAATAGTCAGGACCACGAAATTCCGGCGAGCCGTAGTACCCCGGCCCATAGGGGCCATACTGCGGATAGTCAACTGCCAGATGATTTCTGACGTCTTTCGCGCCGCCTTGATAAGCGTTCTTTTCAGCGTCTTCGCGCTCGCTCCAGGTATCGACGGTTCCGCTCAGGGTGACAACACCTTCGAGAACAGTAACCGCAATATTGTCTTCGTCAACGAAGGGGCTCCATTCAAGCTGATCCTGAACGTCTGCGCGGATCTCTCTATCCGGTTTCCATATCCACTGGTACTCGGAATCAAGTTTATTCACAACGCCAACAACGCCTTTGACCTCTTCTGTTACTCGTTCGGCTTCGTTCTTTTCGAAGGAGGTGTTAACCTTTCCGGAAAGATAAACCCAGCCTTGCCTGGCATCGACCACAATCTGGTAGCTCTCCGTGTAGGGGTTCTGCGCCAGGGCATTTGTAACACGGTCCTCTAATTCCTCGTCTTCAGGCACTTCAGGCCTTACTTTTATCTGATTTTTAACGCGCCAGACTCCGAGTGTATTTCGCGCGTCTTTTTCAGCCGCTTTCTTTGACGCCAGGTTGTCCACCTTGCCGGTCAACGTCACTGTCCCTTCATCCGCCTCGACATCTATCTTGAAAGACACGAGTCTGGGATCATATACAAAAGCATCTTTCACGGCCTCTTCCACCTGTTCGTCAGTCCTGGAGACGTACTCGCGTGTACGCCGCATCTCGTCACGAGCCCACCATTTAATTTCAATGTCTTCGCCGTTTACGGATGTGACGCCTGCAACCCAGGCATCATCAATGGCCTGGTTCTTTTCCTGAAGACTGCCGGCCGTTCCCGAGAGTTCAACTTCTCCGTCGTCAACTTCTACATTCAGCATGTAGTCGTCCACCCGTACGTCGTTTTCCAGCCGCCTGTCGATCTCATCCTTGATTTCCGCATCATTGCGTTCTATATCATAATCCACTATGAGATCGTTTTTTACAGCCTTGACACCACGAATGCCTTTGGCAACGGTTGCCGCAAGTTCTCTCTCGGCATACGAGTCAACGCTGCCGGTCAGAGTCACTGTGCCATCATCAACCGAAACATCAATTTCATAGGATTCGGTTGCCGGGTCGTTCATCAGAGCGTCTTTGACCGCCTGCTTCAATTCCTTGTTGCTTCGCATCTGAGCAGGTTCTACCTTGATCCTGTTGATTATGGCGCGAACGCCGACTGTAGCAGCAGCCATGGCTTCGGCTCGATCTTTTGCGAGCAGGTTGTCTACCGCTCCGGTCAGGGTGACTATGCCGTCCTGAGTGGATACGTCAATGTTGTTAGCGTTTACGGCGTCATCAATCCACATCTCGGTGTTTATAGCGCTGGTAATCTCGCTGTCCAGTGCTTCTTCTTCCTGGGCGTTAACCGCAAAACCGCCCGCAAGCAATAACCAGGCAGCAAGAGCGCCGGCCATTGCTGTTCTATTTTTTGTTCTCATGTTCATAGATCTGCCTCCTTGTCTTTTCTCTGATCAATTCTCACTCTCGTTTTTTCAGCAAGATATGTTTCGGGTAACTATCTCACCCCCTTTCGTAACAACTTGTTTCAGTCCGCTCATCCTCCTTGTTTAACGCCCATTATGCCGGCCTCAGCCTGTTTTGCTATCGGGTTTATCACTCATTGTTGCGTTCGCATTTCCTCAAAGGGAGCTTCCGGAAACCTTTTCTGTCATTCAGGTATTTCCACGCGCAACCGGTCCTCAATTTCCGCGGCCTTTAACTGCACAAGGTTTTTGTTGATCTCTTTGACAATCATCTTTTCCGCCGGATCGCTCAGCGACTTGCGCAATTCGCCCAGGAAAGCCGGGGAAGCCGCGAGAACCAGTTGCTCGAAGCGGTTCTTCGTCCGGCCCTGATCAATTACTTCTGCTATCTGCCTGCTGAGTTTTCTGGCTTCATGTTCTTTTGGACCTTCGCTCTGGCTCATTGAATGGCGCCCGGGGCCCACACTGTCAAAAGCCGTTCCCGGTCCATCCGTATTGATTTCGACCTCGTGCTCGCGCGAGGGTTCATGTACCATGTCCTTAATCTCATTCCATTCACCCCTGTCAGGTTCTACCGAAAAGATTCTCGCCCTGGCGCTTTCTGCTACAACAACCCAGGTTTTAACCATTGTTCTTATCCTCCTGTGTCCGGTTATGTGTCTGTCTTTAACCTGAGTAAACCAAGACCTTAGCTGAAGCGCTATAAGGAGACAGCAGAGATTCATCTTCGGAAAACATGAACCTGTATTCGGCAAATGCTTAGCCCGCATATCTCACAGAATTTCGTAGCGAGAGCGTGGAGAGTGCTGCTGCGGGGGTGCAAATTGGCTAGATCCCATCCAAAGAGGATCCTGGAGGGCAAGAATACGGGCAAAGACGAAGAAACACGTACTCGTACACCTACTCGTACACGCGAATCTCCGCAATCCGGG
>CAYSRM010000212.1:0-2626 GCA_964433435.1 uncultured Victivallales bacterium | reverse complement strand
ATGCGTTTTGAACGTGAGACGGCAGGTTTGAAGGCGCTAAGTACGGCAAAATAGCTCAAAAGGCGTTAAGGTATATTGAAACATTGACAAAGAAGAGGGGAGTATGGTGTGAGTCACAAAAATATACGAGAGGGGAAATCATGGATTTTTAACATGCGTGGTAGCGTTGTGACATTTTGCATGTTGGTCTGGGGTGCGAGCACAATGCAGGCTTCAGAGGCCGGCACTGCTTTGATCGGCCCGAAGACGGCGTGGCAACGTTTCCTTGTTCATCAAACTGAAATCGTCAGATTCAAGGAGGGCGAGATCTCCCCTGTTCATGTGAATCTCCCGAGCCGGGGTTGGCCGAAGCTGCGAAAACTGGAGACTAGCAACCATACGTTGTTTCCCTCTGATGAATGGATGCGTACGGACTTTGATGATAGCGTGTGGCCGGCTGGGAGCATGCCCATGAAAACAGGGCGCAGCCGGAAATTTTCGGTGATGTGTCTGCGTACAAGGTTTAATGTAGCCGATCCTGTAAAAATTGGTGAACTGGAATTATCCATTGCCTATCGTGGTGGTGTGGTTGTTTATCTAAACGGTGAAGAAATTGCTCGTTCCGATATGCCGGAAGGGTCTGTTGATCTTCGCACACCTTCCAAAGACTACCCCAGAAAAGCGTATGTGAATCCAGAAGGAAAACTACTGCGAATGGGCTGGGGTGATCCGGGAAAATACAAAGAGCGTTTTGCCTTGCGGAATCGTAGTCTCGATTCAGTAACCGTTCCGGCGTCGAAGCTGCGCAAAGGAGTGAATGTGTTAGCCCTGTCAGCACATCGCCCGCCAACAGATGCTATCCTATACACAGGAAGGCCAGTAAAGTATCACTGGAAATTTTGTCCGTGGGAGACTTTGCGCGTACAAAATGTTTCTTTGACCGCGGATTCGGATGAGGGAACAGGCTCTTTGCCTTCTGGTTTGATTTTGTCGAACACCCTTTCAACAGATTCGTCGGATAATACAAAGCCGAATATCTGGGCTCCTTTCCGCCCGCTTCGTTTCTTCGGCGCCCGTAACGGCGCCTTTTCTGCGGTATTTCGGGTATCCTCACAGCGCCCGCTTGAAAATCTTCGTATTGAGAAACCATCGCTTAAAAGCACAAGCGGTAAAATAATATCGAAGGAAGCTATCAGTGTTCGTTTCGTCAACGGCGAAGCATTACAAGAGACCACTCCCAGGCTTGTTCCGGTGCCCAAGCAGTCCCGGTTGGCGAGTCAACGTCTATGGGTGACAGTTTCCGTTCCGACTCAAACAGAAGCGGACATCTATCGAGGCGTATTAACGGTGTCTGCGGACGGTATGGATCCAATTACCGCGCCCATAGAATTTTCTGTTGCCGACTGGACTCTTGCAGATCCCCACAAGTTCGAAACGTTTTTCGATCTGGTTCAGTCTCCCGAAACATTAGCGAAGAAATATGAAGTCGAGATGTGGTCTGAACAGCATTGGAAACTTATTGACCGCTCCTTTGAATTGATGGGCCAGGTTGGCTCCCGCGTACTCTACATACCGATTATCCGGCAGAGTCACTTTGGCAACAAGCATTCCATAATACGCTGGATAAAACAGGCCGACGGCGCCTGGACTCACGATTTTTCTGTTTTTGAAAAATATCTGGATATTGCGGTCCGCCGCCTCGGCGCTCTGCACATGGTCGGGGTGCATGCCTGGGGCACAAAAAGCGGCGGGGCTTACTTCGGTCAGGCCGATAAAAAGCAGGGATCCCAGCCGTTCCGGTTCAGCATTAAGGATCCCGAGACAGGAGCTTTGACCGCCGCAGAAGGACCGAAATGGGAAGATGAGAACTGCGCCGGCTTTCTCAAACCTGTATTTGACGGCATACGTGAGCGGCTTGGAAAATATGGCATGGAAGACGCGATGATGGTTGGCATTTCGCACGATGTCATGCCGAGCAAAGCTGCGGTTGGCGTACTGAAAGAGGCCTCAAGTAGCGCGCCCTGGATTATGCATTGCCATCCCAAACGCTGGTCGTGCCACGGTGAGCCTGTCGGTTATCTGGCTTATGTATGGGGCACGCCTGGTCCATCGCTGAATCCCAATCATCGTCAATATGGATGGCGTGAAAAACGGTTGGTGACTACTTTCCCACGGGCCGGCAGCGGAACCATAGGCAAAGTGTATGACGCCTCTTCGCCCATGCAATATCGTCTTATGCGCGAAACGGCGATTTGTACTGCGTTGCGTGGTTTCGGGTGGATGGGCGCAGATTTCTGGCATGTAATTAGAACAAAACGCCGCACGCTTACATATCTTGACTACTATCAGGAGTATGACCGGCGAACCAATCTGGGCATGGGGCATGCGATTTATCGTCTCCTGGCGCCGGGCCCGCAAGGGGCTCTGGCCACTGTGCGCCTGGAAATGGTTCGTGAAGGGGCGCAGGAAGCTGAAGCCCGTGTTTTTATTGAACGCACAATACACGATACCGGAAATAAAGAAGCATTGAGTAACGACTTGCGCGCGCGCTGCCAGGCATTGCTTGATCAGCGACTCAAACTCATGATGCACGCTCGAAATAATTGGACATTGGCAGCATGCAATGATTGGGAACGGCAAATGAAAG
>CAYSRM010000211.1:0-2638 GCA_964433435.1 uncultured Victivallales bacterium | reverse complement strand
TTCATGGCCGCTCATTGCGTTAACCCGCAATACAGGCGCAAAAGGTTAATACAAATTTAATATGCGAGAACCGGGCATCGCGCCGCAAGCCACCCATGCACACACGCTTACGAACTCTCGCGACGAAATCCTCGCTTATTTCAGCGCTAGCGCTGCCCTTTACCCATAAGTCAGTTACTTGCAGGCTAAAGGGGTTCCAATTGAAGAAGTGCGTCCCCGTAGGACGGTCCTCCGGGCCGTCCCAGAGGGCGTCAAATCCAATACTTCTCCATCAGCAAGCCGAAAGATCAGATCAAAACCCCGCCATCTCTCGTCCCCGGGACGGCGCAGAGCACCGTCCTACGCAGACGGACCTGCCTGAGGCACGGCAAGCTGCACAGGTGTATGCTCGCAAGCAACCGAACCAATAGCCCAGCGTCATATTGTGGGTAAAGGGCAGCCCTAGCGCACAGATTTCCCGAAAGCGGTAATCCGCTCACCTGACGGCAGGAATAATTCCTGGCCGAGAAATGCAATACCGTTTTTCGAAGCCCGGAATCGCGAACGGACAATACAATCAGAATTAGCGCGGTGAACAACCGTAACATTGGCATCGGCGTCCACCTTTATCTTCGGCTTGCTCAGTCTGAAAATCGGCCCGATATCCAGCGCTCCGTAATTGACGCTGTTTTTCTTATCATGAACGTATAAGAAGGCATGGTCCTTTTTATTCCTGGGCCAGTAACGCACAGAATACGTAAGACGTATTCTCGGGTCGTTCGGCAAAGAACGGCTCGTTTCCACCAGCAAAATCCCGCCTACAACCCGTAACAACCGGGTTGCGGATTTATATACCATTCCGTCCCATTCCACCTGGGCTGTAACAAAATATTTTCCTTCCTCCGAGAGGTTGTACCAGTGTGTAAGTTCGCGGCTTACTGTTTTCTTAGTGTCAGGCATAATTACGACCTTCTCAAAGAAAGGGTCCTTACTCTTGGCTTCAACTTCCTCTCCATTCCTTTCAATCACAAAGGAGAATCTCGGGCCGATACTCATCCCGTCCCTGTACATCACGAAAGCTTCGCTGGTTTCATTTACCAGAATAACCGTCGCATTAAAGTCTTCAAACCTGATAATTGTGTCGTGTTCAAGCGCAAGTTGAACTTCAACATCCGCGCGAACAAACACACCACACATCGCCGAAACCAGCGCGATTAGATTCAATATTTTTGCAATTCTACTCATTTTCACCCAAACCCCGCTCTATTCTGTCCAGAAAGATATGTATCACCACCTGGTGCGCTTCCTGAACTCTCTCGGTTTCCTTAACCGGCACTATGATTTCGAAATCCCCCCGCCCGGCCAAAGATCCTCCGTCCCTGCCGAGAAGGCTCAACACACTAAGCCCGTTTGAGCGCGCAGTGTCAACAGCCCTTGCGACGTTTGGCGAATTCCCGCTGGTGCTGATAGCAACCAGGAGATCGCCCTTCCTGCCCAGCGCCTCCACCTGGCGGCTGAAAACTTCTTCGTAACTGAAATCATTTGCTATGCAGGTAAGCGCCGTACAATCCGAACACAGGCATACGGCAGGAAGCGCCCTGCGCACGTCGCGGAATTTGCCCACAAGCTCCTCTGAAAGATGCATCGCCTCCGCGGCGCTGCCCCCATTACCCGCGGTCAGGATCTTGCCACCTGCGCACAACACGGACGCCAAAGCTGTTGCCGCCTCGTCAATTTCCTCTGCCTTATCGCAAAGCCCCGCAATTACCGCTGCGCTGGCCTCAAGCTGAGCGCGCACAAAATCCACTTCTTTCAAAACCGGCGAATTGTCAGCATTCAACATGCGCTCCTTCACTTCAGTTGCATGAAACGATGAATATTACCATCCAACCGGGTCTCTGTCCACAAGGTAAAGGATATTTGCAGCAATTCTCATTATGGCAATTGACGCATGAGACGACAGGCAGGAATGCCCGTCTTACCCCAGTATGTCGGCCATTCCTGGCCGACTCTATTGAAGCCGCGGCGCCATAATGCGAATTGCCGGAATTTTTGGAAAACTATCCTTCACATCGGCGCGATATCACCGGCCTGCACTATTACGACGCCCTGGCTTTCCAGCGTCCGCCTGTTTTGTTTGTCGTTTTCAGGCTGAACAGCGCGCGTCAGATCCCATACAAAAAAAGTCTGAAAACCTGCCTCAACCGCATCCTGCGCGCTCCAGAAGACGCATACATCCCTGGCAAGACCGCAAAGCACAACTGTGCCAATGCCGCGCTCCCGCAAGTATCCCGCCAGCCCCGTCCTGGGACGCTCGCCGGCGGCATCCCAGTTGTTCCGGAATGTGCTGTAAGAGTCCGCCTGCGGATCCATGCCCTTGCGAATAATAGCGGCAACCCGGCCCCACGGCAGATCGCGAACGAGTTCGGCTCCGCGAGTGTTCTGCACACAATGGTCAGGCCAGGCGGTCTCTTTGTGTCCGTGTATCTCCACAGTATCAAACGGTTCAATAGCCTCATGCCGACTCGCAAACGAAATATGCCCTTCCGGATGCCAGTCTTGAGTCCCGACTACAATGCGGTATCCTCCCGAGTTCATCAGCTCCGATACCCCGTCCAGAATCTCATCTCCACGCTCTACTCCCAGCGCGCCGCCTGGC
>CAYSRM010000210.1:0-2661 GCA_964433435.1 uncultured Victivallales bacterium | reverse complement strand
TCATATGCTTCTCCAATGCTTTGGAACCTATATCATACACATTTGCATATTCCAAGGTTTTCTGGGTATCAATCGTATTCAGAATACCCACTTTTCCTGACAATACTTGCATTCATTTGGCTTGGGCGGTATTTGAAAACTGGTTTGTGACTGGATGCTGGTTTCTGGATGCTCAATCAGCCTTCGTCCCGACCTCCGCCAGTGAGTCGGGACTACGGCTTGACATGAACACACAGAAATTATCGTCATAATCCGCCCCCACCAACGCGCAACCCATATTCGCCCCGCAGCAGCGCTATCCGCGCTCGTAGCAGGAATTTTGTGAGATATGCGGGTTAGGACTAAGAAAACATTATTGACCTGTATATGGGCATCGTATACACTGACTCATCATGGATACTGTCTCATTACCGGAATTCGAGGGGTTCGATTGGGACGAGGGCAATGTCGAGAAGAACTGGCTTTCACACGAGGTGACTCCGCAGGAAGCGGAGCAGGTCTTTTTCAATACGCCTCTCATTGTCCAAGATGATGAGAAGCACTCGCGTTCCGAGAAGCGTTACTTCGTGCTGGGGCAAACGGACGCTGATCGACTCTTGTTTATTGCCTTCACGCTGCGGGAACGACGCATCCGCGTCATTTCCGCAAGGGATATGAATCGAAAAGAAAGGAAGGTGTATCTGTCATGAAGAGAATACCTAAGTTCAAGAATGAGGATGAAGAGCGGAAGTTCTGGGCAGAACACGACTCAACCGAGTACGTGGACTGGTCCAAGGCGAAGCATGCTGTCTTCCCCAACCTGAAGCCATCGACCAAGACCATCTCCCTGCGGCTCCCGCAGTCGATGCTAGAGGAATTGAAGTTGCTCGCAAACAAGAGGGACATCCCCTATCAGTCTCTGTTGAAGATGTTCCTGTCGGAGCGCATCGACTCTGAACTCAAAGGCAATCCACCAAAGATGGCAAAGATCTAACCCGCATATCTCACAGAATTTCGTAGTAGCCTGTCCGCCATCCGGCGGAAGAACGTGGAGAGCGCTGCTGGGCGCCACCACGATGACACCCGAAAATGCTATTTTTCTTTGTATCCAACGCAATGCCAGTTATATTCAGAATAGGTTCTGAACGAGAACGAAAAAGTTGACTCAACGAAAAGAACAGAAAGGAAGAGATCTATGCGTTACCGTAAACTTGGCATCGCCGGAATAAAAGTCTCCGAAGTTTCACTTGGCTCATGGCGCACCTTTGGGAAATCAGTTGATCAGGAAACTACGGAAGCCTGTATGGTCGAGGCATATGAAAACGGCATAAACTATTTCGACGGCGCCGAAATCTATGGACGCGGCGCCGCTGAAGAAGCAATGGGAAAAGTCTTCCGAAAACAAAGCTGGCCAAGAGACACTCTTGTAATAAGCAGCAAGGTCATCGAGATCGGGGACAAGCCCAACCAGAAGGGACTTTCAAGAAAACATCTGGTCGAGGCATGCGACGCGGCGCTCAAACGCATGGGACTCGATTATCTGGACCTCTTTTTCTGTCACCGGCCCGACCCCGAAACCCCTATGGAAGAGACAGTCGCCACAATGGACGAACTCATCAAGCGGGGCAAAATACTGTACTGGGGAACAAGCATGTTCTCTGAAGCAGAGCTGATGCAGGCATACGGCATTGCCGAGGCGCACAACTATCAGCCTCCGACTATGGAACAGCCGAAATATAACATGTTGCACCGGCATCGCGTTGAAAAGGAACTGACGCGGCCGATCGAACAAAAAGGCATCGGGTTAACCGTATTCTCCCCTTTGCAAGTAGGACTCCTGACCGGCAAATACAACGACGGTATTCCTGAAAACAGCCATTTCGGACGAATGGATCAGGAGAAACAAAAACAATTCATCACCGAGGAAAGAATCGAGAAATGCCGCAAGCTGGCCGATATTGCGAAGGAACTCGGCATTCCACAGGCGCGCCTCGCTCTGGCATGGTGCCTCAAGAACAAAGCAGTCAGCACTGTGCTGACCGGCGCATCCAGGCCCGAGCAGGTCAGAGAGAACGTTCAAGCATCCGGGGACACCGATCTCCTTACAACCGAGGTGATGCAGAAAATCGAGCAGATCCTTTCACAGTAAGGGCCCAGCAGGTTACATGTGGTTCCCTGGAATTGCAGGACTCTCTCCTTCGTCAAGCTCCAGGCTTGCTTCCCATCCGTCGAACTGCCCGTTGAGATCGGTCGCCAGTTTTGTGCAGAACTGACTTATTCCGTCAAGAAGGCCTTCGTCCGGAATATGAGGACAATAAAGAAGGCATAGCCAACTGGCGGAACCTCCATCCTTCAGAGGAGGCGCGACCTCAGGCTTAAGCCCGGCAGTTTCAGCGCGTCGCGTTGCCATGGCGATTCGCCGTCGAACGATTTGGTAACCCCGATTTTAAACCCGCGCACAATGGACCCGAGCGTTCGGGATGTTCCGCGCGGACGACCCGGCCTGGATTGAACCGGTTTCAACGAAGGGGCGAAAAATTTTTCGCCCCTTCGTTTCCCATCGTCATCGCCCGAATGCCCATGCCGACGGATAACAATAATCCCATGCACGTGATCGGGCATAACAATCTACCGCCCGGTCAAGAGTTGTTAGATGAAGTCCGGCAGGTTTAAGATGAAAGC
>CAYSRM010000209.1:0-2684 GCA_964433435.1 uncultured Victivallales bacterium | reverse complement strand
AAGGCATTGGCAGACTACTATGAGCGGCTCGCAGCCGATCCGAATATTAACATCGCGCCTCCGGGATTCCAACAAAAGGCGATAGATTTTCTCATCGTACTTAGCGAGACAGGTCAGTTTCAAAATATACGCGACATTAGAGATGGTACGGGTAAGAAACGTAAAGGTCGGGTTTCTCTTGTGCCACAAAGTGTTAAGCGGTCATCGGGAATTGCTGCAAATATCTTGTGGGATACCGCGCCGTATGTGCTTGGTAAGGCTCTTCCTGAGAAAAACAAAGACATGGCTAAACTCTCTGAAAGAGCTAAAAAACAACATGAGGCATTTGTTGCAAAGATTGAACAAGTATTTGGAGATTGTGAGGATGCGGGGCTAAAGGCTGTGCGCAGTTTTCTGGATGAAGCAGATTTTGAGCCAGTATTTCAACACGCAATCTGGGATGACATAGAGGAGAGTGGAGGAAACATTTCTTTTTCGCTGTCAGGCGAATCTGATCTGATATGCCAGCGGCCAGCAGTTGTATCGGCTGTTATTGAAAAAGTAAAAGCTCAGGGTGAAACACAAATTTGCGCTGTTAGCGGTAATGCCGACGTTCCCGCCAACCTGCACACGGCCATTAAGGGCGTTTGGGGCGCACAATCATCCGGCGCAAATATTGTTTCGTTTAATCTCAGTGCATTTCGGTCATTGGGGAAAAAACAGGGTGACAATGCGCCAGTGGGTAAGAAAGTAGAGTTCGCTTATACTACTGCTCTGAACTATCTTTTGGCATATGATAACCAACGCATTCAGGTAGGTGATGCCAGTACGGTTTTCTGGGCTAAGAATCCGTGTGATTTCGAATCCGATTTTCACACTTATCTTTCGCCAAAGAAGGGAGAAGAAGCGGTCTCATACGAAAAGATAAGAGGCCTGCTTTCAGCCGTAAAGACTGGCATATCTCCCGAAGAGGCCAACGCTCCATTCTACGTCCTCGGACTTTCCCCTAACGCATCGCGTATTGCTGTGCGTTTCTGGTATGAAGGTAATGTCAAGGAGATCAAGGAACGCATAGCGGAACACTTTGACGACATTGCGATTGTTCGCGCACCTCATAATCCCGAATTTTTCTCCCTCTTTCAATTGCTTGTGGCTACGGCAAATGAACATAAGGCAGATAATATTGCTCCAAATCTTGGGGGCGATTTAGCGAGAGCCGTGCTCTCTGGAACTGTCTATCCACGCACATTACTGGCAAACGCTATTCGCCGCACCAAAGCAGAACAGAAGATACCCTTTGCTCGCGCGTCAATTATCAAAGGGGTATTGGCGCGCAATGCAAGAATCACACAATCAACAGAAAAGGAGGTATCCGTGGCATTAGATAGAACATACGACAACGTCGGCTACGTGCTTGGGCGGCTTTTTGCTGTCCTTGAGCGTATACAGGAACAGGCACAGGGTGGAGCGCTGAATAAAACTATTCGAGACACCTATTTTGGGTCTGCTGCCAGTTCGCCTCTGGTCACATTCAGGCGCTTGCAGGAATTGTCTGTGCATCATCTGGCTAAGATGCGCAACTCAGGCAAGAACACCGTGTGGCTGGAAAAGCTCCAGGGTGAAGTTAATGATCTACTTCCCGCTCAAGGATTTCCCTCAATCCTCGATCTTGAGGATCAGGGCCGTTTTTCGATTGGGTATTATCATCAAAGACAGGACTTCTTCAGGAAGAAGGAGACCGCAGAAGAAGGAGAGAAAAAATGAGTGAAGCGATTGATAACCGTTATGAATTCGTGATGCTGTTTGATGTGAAGGATGGGAATCCTAACGGCGATCCAGATGCAGGAAACCTTCCTCGCATTGACCCGGAAACAGGCAATGGCCTGGTGACAGATGTGTGCCTCAAACGCAAGGTGCGGAACTATGTGACACTGGTCAAGGAAGAGAAGCCACCCTTTGAGATTTACGTAAAAGAAAAGGCGGTCCTCTCCAACCAGCAGAAAAAGGCGTATGAAGCTCTTTCGGATGAAGAAGAGAAGGGCGCTGAAAAGAGCGAACAAGCGAAGAAGTGGATGTGCAAGAATTTTTATGACGTGCGCGCTTTCGGAGCTGTAATGTCATTGAAAGAATTCAACTGCGGTCAGGTGCGAGGTCCAGTTCAGTTGGGTTTTGCGCGAAGCGTTGACCGGATTTTTACCGGCGAGCATACAATAACGCGAATGGCAGTTGCAACGGAAGCGGAAGCAGAAAAGCAACATGGGGATAACCGAACAATGGGAAGAAAGTTTACTGTGCCATATGGACTTTATCGTGTGCATGGGTTTATTTCGGCGCCATTGGCAAAACAGACAGGATTCAATCAAGATGATCTCGATCTGTTCTGGAATGCTTTGTCAAATATGTTTGATCATGACCGGTCAGCGGCTCGTGGAGAGATGAGCGCATGTGGCCTCATTGTTTTTAAACACAACGATGCTCTCGGGAACGCGCCTGCCCACAAGCTGTTTGACCTCGTTCAAGTCAAACGCAAGGACGAGTCGAGGCCGGCGCGTTCATTCGCGGACTACGATGTGAGAATTGACGAAGCGGGGTGTCCTGCTGGGGTTGAGTTGATTTCGATGGTTTAAGCCTGACAGGAAGTGAGCGTTGGCAGTAACGGTGGCAATCGACCGCTACCCGATGCTCATGCCCCGGATTTACGTCCA
>CAYSRM010000208.1:0-2716 GCA_964433435.1 uncultured Victivallales bacterium | reverse complement strand
GGCGGATTTTTTGATTCGGGAAAACCCGTCACAAATTTCTTCACCGCAGTTTTCATGAACTCAGCGTTATCGGTAACCGCGCCAACATAGGAATAGAGCCCGGAAAGAAAGATCGGCGCATCATAAAAGGAACTTGATGACAGTTCATCCTCGCAGCCGGCGGTCAACAGCTCAAGCACCTTCTCGTTTCCGGTTAACCTGTGAAGATTGCACAACGGTCCAATGGCATGGCAGTAATTTATGTCTTCACGCATATAGCTCTGCCCCCGAATCTGGTTTTTCCCCGGCGAATGCAGATGAGGGCCGAATTTCTTCCACTTAGGCACAACGTTGCCAGTGAAAAGTTTCATGGCCTCATCCAGCCAGCGTTTCTCCGCGGTCAGTTCATACGCCGCGCAGAAACTGTTGATTGTCCATCCGTTTCGGGCCATATCGACTTCGCGGCCTCCGCCATAGACGTCTCTTTTATCAATTATCTCCCACGCCCGCACAAGTCCTTCCGCGCTACGTAGAGAGGCTTCTTTTGCCTTGGGTTCTCCGGTCAGCATATACCACAACGCGGGACCGGCAATAAATGTGCCGCCCGGCGCGTATCCGCCCCCTCGCCCGTCAGCATGGACCGATGGCCACACGCTGCCGCTCTGGACTCCATTCATAATTGGAGGGTCGCGGTCGGACCAGTACTGGTCAATATCAATCCGGTGATGCGCCATCTGGCGGGCCATCTGCAAGGCTGAATCATCACCGTTTCTAAGATATTCAAACATCGCCAGTAATGGCCAGTCGGGTCGCAGCGATATTTGACCAGAGCCATAAAGCGATATATCGCCAAAATCCATCCAGCCGTACCAGTAGTTCTGATCGCCATGATAAGCACCGATATGAAAAGTCGTCGATTTTTTTCTTGCCTCGTATAAACTGTCGTGGACTTCAGCATTAAAGGCTCTGTGGCTCATATTCATGCAATTCCGCAATTTGAAATCGCAGACCTTGTTCCCGGTTGTAACTCTTTCGGCTACAAAGAATTCGGGAAGCGCCTTTGTGGAAGTGTAATATTTGCCTTCAGCTCTTGGAAATATCGGGCCATTTAAAGCTGCGGCTGTTTTCTCGACTGATCCACCCGAGAAATCAAGAATGAACTCGTGTCCCTTGTGGGCGGACCCTGGCAGGAGATATTTACCGTCCTTAATTAAGCCTTTCAAACGTTTGATGCGATAGGTGTATTCCTTGGTGCGCGGCCATTGGCCCCCTTCAGGCCAGAGCCATACCATGAGATGTTTGCCGTCCTTCTCGATGGCTTTCTGGTAATTCTGCCAGAAATACCGAATACCGACATTTAAACTTCCATTTGCACCCCTAAGACTAAGAAGACCGTCTGTACGCTTCCCTGTTTTCACCGCCTCACCGTTATGAGTGACCTTATAAGTGAAATCATCATAGGTGAAATAGGGCTTCTTCTTTCCCTTTTCGCAGGTCTGCATGACCTTGAAAGTTCCAGAGCCCTTCGCGCCTTCGCATTCAGCGGATATCGAATCACCCAGCCCAAGCCCGAAATCAAGGCCCATGGCTTCAAATGCAAACCATTCGGGTTTAACTTTCTTGCCATGTCCATCGGCGCCATAGTTTTCGAGCCAGAAATGTGTTTTCACAATCTTACGTCCGGCATACAGATACAGGCGTGCGGTATACTTGAGCAAATCCTTGTGAACACCGGAGAACCCGCCTTTAAGACAGATTACTGCGCGCATGGGACCGGATTCCTCAACAATCACTTCCGCAGGCGCCGAACCCTGCACTTTTTTGCCATCCTCGGTCACCAGAACAACGCCCCTGCCTTTGCCGGTGAGAAGTTCTTTTCCGTCAACACGTAATGAATGCACAAAACCGGGTTTCTTTTTGTTTAGAAGCACTGCAAGAGGGCCCGTGGAAACAGCCAGCGATTCATCGGTTTCCTTTATCCGCACAGGGGAGGAAGGCTCGGGGTTCTTGCCTGTAAACAAGGAAAGACTTGTGCTTCCTTTTCCGGCCACTGGCGCCTGAGTGTGCAACAAAGCCCAGCGCACCGACCCGTCATCCCAGGCAACGGTTTTACTGAACTGCGCAGGAATAGCCTTCCCGTTCAACATAATATTCAGGCCGGAAACATCCTTGAGCGCCCCCCTTTTAAACGGCACACCGCCGGTAACCAATGCGTTGTTCAGCGCTTTGTCATGACTATTGTCAATAGTCAATGCAAGCTGCCCTGAGGCCGGATTTAAAAAGATTAAACCCATAAAAAGACTTATGCCGATTTTTATTTGTGTTTTCCTCATTATTCAGTTTCCTTCTCTTTTCTTTTCCCGGTCTAGGTCGAATGGCGATTAGTTAAGTCCTTTTCAAAGCGTATGGCTTCCCACGTACCGATACACTCACAAACTCACAACCATCGATTTGCAATGCCAATCGCTAAATTCGGTTCCAAACATCGTTATCTAAGCGTCATCCCGGTCTAAAGCCGGATCAGGCTGCTTATTTCCGTATTTATTCTGTACCTCAGCGGCAAGATCAAACAGTTTCTGATTCCGCTGCTTCCAGCCGGAGCTGATAAACCATCCCTCAGCCTTGCTGCCCTGTTCAGCGGTTACATTTACAACACGAATCCGTTTATCCAGAAGCCGACGTATTTCCTTAACCATATCATCTCCGATAATCTGTGGCGCACGCGGGTCCAGCCATA
>CAYSRM010000207.1:0-2748 GCA_964433435.1 uncultured Victivallales bacterium | reverse complement strand
CGGGCGCGCCAAGGTTAAGCCATTCCCCGGCTTTCAGCGCCTTGATTTTTTCAATGTGAGGACCAGGCTCCGAGGGAAGTTCCGCAAGCGGATTGCCTTCGATCATTGGCCCCTCCCGATCACCGGCAAAACTAATTCCATTCAATGCGAACAAAACAACCGACAGCGTTACTGAAAACAGAATTCTTAATCGATTTTGCTTATGCATAGCGTCTACCCTCTCGTCTTTCATTGTCAAACAAACCATTTCTCTGTTCCTCAAATAACTTGATATGTATCTCACATTGAACCCGATCTGCTTAAATATTAAAGCAATATTATACCTCATTACAACTAAGCATCAAGAATTATCGCAACTCATGGAAAAGATAGAAAAACCAACTATTTTTATAGTGGAGCTATATTGGTCCCCCTGGCCTGACAAGTCCGGCCTGCCGTTTCCTGCAATTTTTCCTTGAACCTCACCGTCAGGTTCACCGGTTCAGCATCCAAGGCCGCTGAAAACCGGATGATGTTGGCACGGGCGAATGCATCGTAGGCGATATCCGCATTTATCTCTTCGCTATCCACCGATTCCGCCTTGCGGGTATCAGGAATTTCAATGCGCCATTCGCGCTCGCCCCTGACAGGTTTGTATCCGTCGTGCGCTACAGATATCTTGAATATCATGCTTCGCACTTCGGTAGTACATTCCAAAAGAGTCAAACGATAACTTCCATTTGCATAATCCCGAGTCGAACCGTCGTCCTCATAAAGTTCAAAACGCCCGGTATGCCCGGCTCTTCCCGGAAAGCAACGGATAATCGGGTGTTCCAGGGCAGTAGTCATGCGAGGGGCATACGGCTGCATAGGAACCGGGAAACCGGCCTTGACCATCAACGGAAATGAATCGATGGCGCTTTGAAGTTCGATCGTTTTACCGCCATCAAAACGTTCGTGGGTAAAAAAGTGATACCAGTCTCCCTGCGGTAGCCATACTTTCTGCCCGGCGACATATGCGTCTCCCCTGCCCTGGCTGGTTACCGGGGCGGCGATAAACAAATCGCCAAACATAAACTGCTGCGGCTGGTCATAGGCGTCTTCACTGTCCGGATAATCAAGGTACATTGGCCGGTTGAGCGGAATACCGTTGCGGCAGCTTTGCGCCGCGGACGAATAGATATAAGGCATAAGTTCAGAACGGAAATGGAAGGATTTTCTCATGGACGACTCAAACGGTTCGCCCCATTTCCAGGGGCGGCGATCAAGCGCTTCTTTAAAATCTGAATGGATGCGCATGGCCGCCGATACTGATCCGAATTGCACCCAACGGGCGTACATTTCCGGATTGCGCTCACCGTAAAACCCGCCCAGATCGTGCGACCAGAAGAAGCAGCCTACATTGCCGGCGGTCGCGGTAAACAGTACCTCAAAGGCAAGCATGTTCCAGTTGCTGTTGGCATCGCCCGAAAAATGAATTGGATGCCGATGGTCGCCCCATCCAGCCCACCTGCTGAATGAAAGTCCTCTTAAATTATTACGGGATGTATGCCGATGATACAGAAAATTAAGCCAGGAAAGATGCTTTAAACCTGGATAACCCAAGACATGAGGCATAAACTGATCCTGCTGCCAATCGAGCCACCAGAAATCGACGCCAATATCTTCGTTAGGGGTATGCGTATGCTTAAAATAAGCTTCCATGTATTCTCGGGAGCCGGCATCAAAGGGCAGCCACCTTTTCTTTTCGGTCTCTTCTCCCAAATCGCTCATAAAAGCCTCGTAGACATCCTCGTGCCGCCTTACCCCGCCATGAGGGTGAACATTAAGGGTCACGGCAATGCCGTTTTTTTTAAGCTTGGCAAGCAAGTCAGCGGGATCGGGTATTAGATCGTAATTCCACGACCAGCCTGTCCAGCCCAAATTACGAGCACTCCCAATCCCGTCGACAGCATCCTGGCGATGCCAACCCATATCCATAACAATCACATCCAGCGGAAAATCATGTTTATTGTATTCATCAACCAAATCCAGGAATTCCTGCTGCGTGTAACTCCACCAGCGCGAATACCAGGAGCCAAACACAAATTTGCGAGGCAGGGGAACGGAACCGGCCAATTTAAAAAGAGAACGCAGTGCAGCCTTGTAATCCCTGCCGTAAGCAAAAAAATACCAGTCGGCATAGTGTTCGGGCGGCCGCTTTTTAAGCCAGCCTTCGGCTAACAGAAAATTGGAAGAATCATCTTTGAGATACCAGCCGTCTTTTGAAAGCAGCCCTTCTCCCAAATCGCAGGCTTCCGTCATAGCATCGAGAGACTGCAAGGTTCCACCCAGGTTACCGGTCTGTTGCAGACCCGGATACCATGTTGTTGAAGAAGCTTGTTTGACCGTAATAGCCAGATTGCCATCATGAAACACCTTGTCATCGGGTTGATAGACCAGCTCGAACGCGTTGGTTTCAATACGAAGTTTACTGGAGCTTTGGTCACACGTAAAATCGGTGAAATCAGGCTGACGGCACACGGCGAACAGTGACGGTTCGTCTATAAAAATGCCTTGAGGCGAATATTCCAGCCGCACACAATGCGGATCGATGACCGTAAATCTGGCGGTACTATTGACGAGAATAGGATTATGCGTCATGATTTTCTCGAATTTCTTGAATCTCCGCATCCGGCGCTGCTCTTTTACGGCTTATCAAGCCTGTACACCCACATCTCACCATCATCCCTGCTGTCGTTGGCCAGATAGAGGAAATGAACACCCAGC
>CAYSRM010000206.1:0-2817 GCA_964433435.1 uncultured Victivallales bacterium | reverse complement strand
TGAGGTGACACATGAATATGATGAGCGATGATGCAAAGGCAATTGTGCTTCTATGCGGGCGATTGGGGAAAGACTCTGACGCGGAACCGCTTCAGCAGTCTGAATACACCCGGCTTGTCCGCTGGCTCCTGAGTCAAGACATGTGTCCGTCCGATCTGCTTGAGCCGGACAACGTTGCCCCCGCGGCTATCGGGTCGGGACTACCGGAGCAGCGCCTCGCTTCGCTTCTCAAGTGGGGTGTTCAGCTTGGTTTCGCCGTCGAGACCTGGAATCGCAGTAGTATCTGGGTGATTTGC
This sequence comes from uncultured Victivallales bacterium, assembly GCA_964433435.1. Classification (GTDB taxonomy): domain Bacteria; phylum Verrucomicrobiota; class Kiritimatiellia; order UBA8416; family CAYSRM01; genus CAYSRM01. Next base: position 2,521 of record CAYSRM010000206.1, on the reverse strand, counting down.
CGCAGCGATCCGGACTACCCGGCACGCTACAAATCCCATTTAAAAGACAAGGCCCCACCGATCCTGTTTGGTGTGGGGGAACGCTCACTCCTTCAGGGCGGCGGACTGGCAATCGTTGGGTCCCGGAACATAGATGCCGAAGCCGAGGACTTTACTCGTGAGGCGGCCGAATGGTGTGCACGTGGCGGGATGCCGGTTGTGTCTGGTGGCGCGCGTGGCGTGGATCAGCTCGCCATGAAGGGCGCACTCGACGCCGGTGGCCGCGTTGTTGCTATCCTGGCAGAGAACCTCCTCAGGAACAGCGTCTCGCGTGAGGCGCGCAAAGCCATTGCCGACGACCGTCTCCTGCTGATTTCTCCGTACCACCCCGAGGCCCGCTTTACGGTCGGTACTGCAATGGCCCGAAACAAGCTCATCTATGCAATGGCCGACTATGGGCTTGTTGTCAGCAGCAAGTGGACTTCGCCAAAGAACAAGGGCGGTACATGGGCCGGAGCTACTGAAGAACTCAAGCGCAAGTCCGCGCGTCCAGTGTTTGTACGCACGACGGGCTCCGTGCCGAAAGAGAACCTCAAGCTCCTGGAACTAGGCGCTCTACCATTTCCTGCACACCCCCAGGATGCTGATCCCAGCACGACGCTTCAGGACGCGCTGAAGGGCCAACCCGAGAAGCCAGCCGAGGATTTGTTCGCGTACGCGACGAAGGGCGGAATCAAGAAGCTGGACTGGGAGTCGTAGATTCCCCGGATCGGCAGGACGTCGTCAGGCGTGAAAGGTCCCTGCGGCAGAACGGTAAAATCCAGATCTTCGGAGAAACGATACGTTTCAAAATAGCATTTCTTCAGACAGGTGCCGCCCTTGAATATCCATGCATCATACAGTTTCGGATGAGAACCGATGCCCCACAGAAGCCAACTGATGACGTAATCCTTCTCGATTACGTCTTCACACAGACCCCATTCTGTTTCAAGGTTCTTAATTTCCGAATGCTGTATCATTTACTACTTTTCCATCGTCAGGCTTACATTAAGCTGCAGGTTCCAGCGCCTCATCAGTTTGCCGCCTGTAGACGCAGACGGATCGAGTTTTGAATAACCGGCACTGATGTTATTCTCGCAAAAGCGAATCGTGGCAGGCGCCTCGATGTCCATTGTCTCAAGAATATACCCCAACCGTTTGATGGCTGCCCGATTATCCAGTCTCTTGAGACATTCAAGCAGTTCTCTGTCACTTCTGTGTTGGCTGTCAAAATACTCCATTACGATCTCAGCCACATGCTTAATTCCACCACCTACTCGCGGTGAGTCTAGGATGTCCGCAATGGTTCGAGAGGGCGATGAGACTGCAACCTTTATGTTGTTGCGCCAAACAAATGAGAGAGAGAACAGTTTCTTTTCCGGTATCGTTACTAATAAATACTTCGTTCCTTTGATTATGGGATTTCTATTTCTCACCGATGTTGAGGTGAAAACTATTACATCAGCAAATATTTGTTCAGTCAGTCCCCAATGCTCCGCAGCGCTCCATCCACCAATATAACAAGGCTCAAAAATCGTGTTCGCTACAATCCATGGCTCCTCTCGCCACTCTGTAGGATTAGTCGCACTGAGCGGAACGGTGATATACACACCTTGGCGTATTCGTGATAACCAGCCGCGCGAAGCCCAGTAACTAAGCAGAGAACGTACCTTAGATCTTGGCAGACCAAGCACGTTAGTTGCATCATCAATCCCAAATGGTGCAGTGTTAGCACGATGCAACTTGGACAATAGTTCTCGATGGTATTTCGAAATACCTAGCGGATCATCTCTGGTATATCGTGCATTCATTTATACACACCTAATAATAATTACTGCATTCAGAATATATCGCTCCTGGGGTTCTTGCAAGTATAATCTCGTTATTCTCGCTATTTTTCCGCCTTGGCGGCAGTAGGATTCACATTGTCCCGAGCACGCCGCTGAAAGGCGGGTCTCGGGGTGACCCGGCACATCCGCTGTCGCCGGAGGCTATGGCGGGACACGGCAAGCCTGCGTTCCCGATTCTGCAAGAGATCGGGATTGACGCGGTGCGTGTGCCGCATGGAAGGCGCGTGAGCGCCGAGGGGTATGGTCTACCGCTCAGCTCCGAACGAAGACTGGTCGGGGCGGTGGGATTCGAACCCACGACTTTCAGCTCCCAAAGCTGACGCGCTGCCAAGCTGCGCTACGCCCCGGTGTTTTAACTCACATTTAGACATTATGATATCAGCATCGTCAATATAAGCCAGCAATTCTTCACTTGATTCCGCACAAATAGATGTGGCTGGCATGAAAGCATTTCCTTCCCAATGCTTTTGCATAATGTAAGCGCGCAATATATAATGAAGAAGCTTCAAAGTATAGTCCGCATTCGGCCTTATTTTTTGCGGGCTTGCATCCAGGTGTGATTCGCTATTGAATGAATCATTATTGAGGTTTTGGGAAATCTACAAGGCGGGATAGAAGGATGAAAGGATTTATTTCAGGATAAAATGGATTGG
>CAYSRM010000205.1:0-2820 GCA_964433435.1 uncultured Victivallales bacterium | reverse complement strand
GGAATTGCAAATTAACCGGCGCGTTACTCGCTGGATAGGCTTTAGAATGGCAGCCCTTCAGGCTGCTGGGGGCTGGTCTCCGGTGCAGCATTTTCTTGACATCCGGCTTGCGCTGGTGAATATTTTAAATTATATAAAGAGCAATTCTGTAGCCGAACATATAAACGGAAATTGGATCTGGTCGGCAAACCGGACCATTTCATGAAGGTTAATCTTCATAATTACTAAAGGACGCATAGTCCAAGGAGGCCTGAAATGAAGAGCTGTAGTTGCCTGGTGTTGTCGTTTGCCTTTCTGCTTTCTCTTTCCATCCCACTGGTTGCACAGGAGGTGGAAACTGAAGAAAGGCCGGTGAATCCGGATTCTTCCCTGATGCTTGGCGGACGGTTCAGCGATGAGACTGCTGAAGCTTTAGGCGATGTGTTGCTTCCCACTCTGGGCAACGAAAAAGGCATGCTGTTTGTCAATCCCCGTTTCCTGTTGGGCGATGAAGGCCAACGCGAGTTCAATGGAGGTCTTGTATTCAGGCGCCTGGAACCCGCTGTTAGCGGGGTTATAGGAGGCAACATTTATTACGACTACCGTGAAACAGAATCGGACGCAACTTTCGATCAGCTCGGCTTCGGAGTGGAATACCTGGGAAGTCTTTTCGATTTCAGGGCTAATTATTATCTTCCGGAAGACGATGTCAAACGCGTCAACGAGCGGGTAGTGGAAGACAAAACAGTCTCCCACCAATCCTACACGGCATGGGACGATCCTCATGCCACCGGTCATACCATTATCCAGAGAGGTCGAGCCATTAGACGCACCATCGAAACTATCACCAGGCGCACCTTTTTTCAAAACGAGGCGGCTCTTGAAGGCTGGGATGTAGAAGCCGGAGCGTTGCTGCCATGGCTGAAGAACTTCGGCGACGTCAGGCTGTTTGGCGGATACTACCGGTTTGAAGGAAAACTTGGCGCTGATAACATAGAAGGCGTAAAGGCCAGGGTGGAGGCAAAGGTGCTTCCTTCCTTCGCTCTTGATCTTGAATGGTACGAAGACGACGAGCTATATGGCAGCGATTACTTCTTCGGTGCACGTCTCATATTACCCTTCGAACTTATGGGAGGTCCCAGGATTGACAGGAGCGCATGGAAGACTCGGCCCAGGGGCAAAATGGAACTGGCTTCCAGGATGCTGGAGCCTGTAATGCGCGACTGGCACGTACAGACAAAGTCCACGGAAATGCAGGAAGATATAAATGAACGCAGCATAACCTCTTCAGTAGTTGAAGAACGTTCCAGAAAAATGGAAGAGACGCTGGCAACCGATGTCATATTCGTCAATAACAATTCAGGTAACGATGACAACCCGGGAACGGTCGATCTTCCAGTTGAAAACGTAACAACCGGAATAAACATGGGCGACCGGGTTTTCGTGATGAGCACACCGTCCGGATATGATCTTAACCTTATAATCGAAAACGACCTTGATCTTATGGGCCAGGCATACCCGATCGGAGCCGACGGGCGTTACCTTTTCGGGAATTCGTCTTATACCACGTTGCGTCCGCAAAATCCGGCAATGCCTGTAATTTCAGTGGACGGAAACGCAGCGGCTTCCGATGTGCTGATACGCGGTTTCGAGATCAAGGGATGCATGAACGGAATAGATTCGAGTCCGTATTCCGCCACAGTGATCGCCGCGCAAAACGTGGAGAACCTTGAAATTCACCATAACAGAATTCATTGCGGGCTTCTTGGAATTATGAGCAGCTACATCTCAATGCCCGGAACATACTCACTTAACATCCATGACAACACGTTTGATCATCTTGGCATGGGAACCCTGGCAATGAGCGATGACAGCAGCGGCTCTGTTGAATTCAGGGACAATATGATAACAACTACGGCCATTGGCGCCGGCGCCCTTGGCATAAGCGGCGGTTGTTCCTCCAGCACGATGGATCTGGCCATGACCGGCAACGAAATCGGCGGCGGCGGATTGCAGACCCTTGGCTCGCTGGTTGTAAATACCAATGGAATAGTGAATCAGTTCATCGATGTGTTGCTGGGCGGTCCTTTGGATCCATCAATTTCCGCGGCAATCGGCGGGATTCCCGAAGAATCTCCCTCCCTGCTCGGCCTTGCGGCGGCAGGCATATCCGAAAATGGCAACATGGATATAAATGCTTATATCGCCGGCAATACAATATCCGACAACCTGTTCGGCATGGCGCTGGCAGGATATGGAATGGGCGCAACAGTTGACAACGCCGTAATTGAAGACAACGTTATAGTCGGAGGCGGAACCGATGCTCTGCTGGACTATGCCCTCAACGACCTGCTGAGCATACCCTATGATCCCGCGGAGCCTGTTGATTTCTCTATCGCAGGCATCACCGTCCTCGGGCTGGAGTATGCTTCCATGCAGAACCTGACCATAAGAAACAATGCCGTAGATAACCAGTTGGTTGGTGTGGCCGTAGCTGGAGTTGGCGATGTGTTAATGGATAACGCCGTTTTGTCCGGCAACACCGTTACAGATTCCGGAATCGGGATTTTCGCGCTTGCTGAGGACGGCACCCTTATGAATAGTCTGACAATAACCGACAACATGGTTGATAACGCGGGGTTGGGCCAGCTTCATGATCTTCTGACAACATACATCCCTTCAAGTTCTGTGGACCCGGACCTGGTTCCGCTATGGGAAATGGAAGTCCCGGATTACGGCGGCGCCGGAATCCTGGCGGCAGGCAACCTGTTTACTTATGACCCCGACACCGAGATGAACGACATGCTTATCGCGGATAATACTGTCAGGGATAACCTTTTG
>CAYSRM010000204.1:0-2827 GCA_964433435.1 uncultured Victivallales bacterium | reverse complement strand
GATGCAGCTTCTTTGTTAATGTTCATGCACTGGGTTCAATATTCAGCGATGCAAGGATTCCTTCTTCTCCGCCTTTTTTCGCCTTGAGCTGCTCTATGTGCTGCCGGTTCAACTTGTAGAATTGTTTATGATAGGCGTCATCCCGGCCTTCTTTGAGCAGCAGGCACGGGTTGTCGATCATTGCCTTGAGAAGGTGGAGCATAAAGACTTTGTGGCTCATAACCTTGACTGTTGCGCTATGAATCTGTTCTACCTGCTGGATGTCCCATTCTTCCAGCAGTGAATCCAGCGGACAGCCGTCCTTGTAGAAATTCCGGGGTCCGCTGGGCGATTTGTATACTGTTACTTTGCGGAATCCGTCTCCTTCTTTGACCAGCGCATCTTCGCTCGTCATGTAGGGCAGGTCCAGCCAGTCTTCCGCAAAATGGGTGCTTGTGTTTGTTGTTCCTGTTGTGCCGAACCAGACTACTTTAAAATCCCAGTCGTACATTCGCCCGCATATTGAATTGCGGCCGAAGGTTGAGGTTTTGTCATGGCCTTCCACAAACTTTCCGGCGTCTTTTCCGATTGCGGACCAGGAATGAGTAGGGTGAAGCGAGCGAACGGAGTTGTCGCGTTGAATTACCAGGTTAGTGATGCTGCCGACTCTGCTTGGTGTTGTGTCCGGGTCGAAAGTCTCTCCGACCGGGCCGGATGAAGGGCTCAGGAAAGTTTTTGAGAACACCGGGACGCAAAGCAGACCTTCAGGGCCTATCTGTTCCAGAAAAGCGTCTATCAGTATATCTCCGCCGCAGTTCGGGAGTTTCGTCAGCTCCCTGGCTTTTGCAAGGCGTTGCAGACTTGAGTGCATCACAATTCTGTCGCCTTTGGAGATATTCAGCTTATCGAGTCCTTCCCGTATTGAAGCAACACTTATTTCGTTCATGAGCTCTTTTCCTTTCTGTTTGAAACCGGAGAACCTGCGAACCGGCAGGGGTTTCGTTTGCGGTTTAAGTCAACAAAGTGATATAGAAGCAAAACATATTATAAGGGTCAAGGAAAGCATGGCTGATGAATTGCGCTGCTGGTGTGAAAACGTCTTCATTACCACATTGACCCGGGCGGCATGTTTGTCTATTTTGCTTATTTGCCTGGCATAAGACCAGAGAAAAGAGGGAGTATATGAAACCTGTTGATGTCACTATTATTGGGGGCGGAATGATCACCAACGACCTTATTCTGCCTTCTGTTTATCATTTGCAGCGACTTGGGGTGGCTGGCGATATCAATGTATGCGCATTGAATTCTCCGCCTTTGAAGGCTCTTAAGGATAACAAGGAGATCAAAGAGGCTTTTCCCGGGCAGGATTTTGTGGCGCATCCAGACGTATCGGAGCCGGAGGACAAAGACTATCCCGAGTTGTTCAAGGAAGTTCTTTCCCGGATGCCGCCCAGGCAGACGGTGGTTGTTGCCATGCCCGACAACCTTCACTATATGGTACTGAAGGAAGCTCTGGCCTGTGACCAGAACATATTGTGTGTAAAGCCGCTTGTTTTAAGTTACGAGCAGGATGTGGAGATCGAGGAGATTGCCCGGGAGAAGGGTTTGTTTATCGGGGTGGAATATCACAAACGTTTCGATCGCCGTTCGCTCCTTGCCAGGCGCCAGTATCGGCAGGGCCATTTTGGCAGTTTTGCCATGGGCGAAGCCAAGATGATCGAGCCGTATTTCTACCGGTTCTCAAATTTCCAGAACTGGTTTACGGCGGACAGGACAGACCCGTTTGTCTATGTGGGATGTCATTACGTTGACCTGGTCTATTTTATCACCGGTCTCAAGCCGGTGGATGTCAGTGTCTCCGGGGTGAAGGGCAGGTTTCCCAATGGCAACGAAGGCTACATGTGGGCCAACGGCCGGGTGCGTTTTGAAAACGGCGCCATTCTTTCGGTCATTGACGGCCTTGGTTATCCGGATGACGGTGGCGGCAGCAATGACCAATGTCTGGTTATGTATTGTGAAGCAGATGGCAAGTCCGGGCTTATTGAGCACGACGATCAGTTTCGCGGTGTTGCTCACTGCTATCCTGATGAGACCGGCGCGGGCGGAACGCACTACAACTATGTTAATCCCGATTTCTACCGGCTGGTGGTCTGGGAAGGCGAGGGATACAAGCCGGTGGGTTATGGTTATGATTCTATTGCCGCGACGATCAATACAATTCACCGCATGGAAAATGAAGTGGACGGTATGGGGCCGGATGCGGCAATGCAGCGCCGCCGGGAAATTATCAGGGAAGTTGATGAGAAAGGCATAATCGCCACTCCCGGCAACAGTTACATTAATGAGCTTGTAATCGAAGCTGCCAGGATGTCTATTGAGAATGATGGCGATATTGTAGAAATAAAGTATGGGGACAAACCTCACGTTGAAAAGAGGAGGACGTAAATGGCTGTATATGATTTAACACCTGTAGATGTGCCTGAAGTTAACACCAGGTACCGGACCATAAAGACAAAGCTGCCGGTTCCGGAATCGCTGCCGGTTTTTGAAGCGCTGGCAAAATCGGAACCGCGTTCGATGATGGGTATGCCGCCGATTGTCTGGCACAAGGCAGAGAATTTCAATGTCTGGGATAAATGGGGCAACAAATGGATTGACTGGTCATCGGGCGTGCTCATAACAAATGCGGGTCACGGCCGAGACGAGATCAAGAGAGCCATTCGTGAAATTGTAGATCAGGGTCTGTTAAGTTCTTATGTTTTTGTGCATGAAAAAAGGGCTGAATTGACCAGCCTGCTTCAGGCTCTTGCTCCTGAACCGGAAAAATACAGTGTCTTTGTGCTGAGCA
>CAYSRM010000203.1:0-2844 GCA_964433435.1 uncultured Victivallales bacterium | reverse complement strand
CCTGAGGCACGGCAGGCTGCACAGGTGCATGCTCGCAAGCAACCGAACCAATAGCTCAGCGTCATATTGTGGGTAAAGGGCAGGGCTAAACCCACAGATTCTGCAGAGAATACTACAATGATGTTTTCGCAGCCAGATCGCATAACGTTCTGATACAGGCAGAAAGTCGTAGGCGCTATTCGCTGGTAATCTGGGCGTAGGCGCTGTGGTTGTGGATGCTTTCAAAATTTTCGCTTTCCACCTGATGCCACAGTATTCTGCGGTCATTTTTAAGCCGGACGGAAATGTCGCGAACCACATCCTCAGCGAATTTCGGGTTGTCGTAAGCCTGTTCTGTAACGTACTTTTCGTCTTCTCTCTTGAGTAAAGGGTAAACCGGTGAGCTTGCTTCCTGTTCAGCTATCTGGATCAGCTCTTCGAGCCAGACCAGTTTTCTGGCGCGTATTCGTATGGTAACTATTGAACGTTGATTGTGTGCGCCATACTTGCTGATTTCCTTGGAGCAGGGGCAGACAGTGGTTACCGGAACGCGTCCTTCAACAACCAGATCGAGTTTTCTTTCCTTGTTGGCGGCGTTGAGAGAAGCCTTGAAAGAACAATTGTAATCCATCATGGACTCAGAACCTGATACGGGCGCGGTTTTCTTTATAAAATAAGGGAAACGCAACTCAATGTGGGCGGTTTTCGATTCAAATCTGTCGATCATTGCATTCAGGATTGCACCGATCTCGCGAACGGAGATATTGCCATGGCATTGTCTGATTATTTCGACAAATCTGGACATGTGGGTGCCTTTAAATGCATGCGGAAGATCGACGAACATGTTGACAGTTGCGATTGTATGCTGCGACACATTGGCCTTATCAAGAACAACAACAGGGTGCTTCAGGTTCTTTATTCCGACTTTCTGTATCGGCGTCTTGCGCACATCCGGGGTGTTCTGTACATCTTTCATTTTAGTGTTTAAAACACCTTTCTGCAGTGTAGGCCATAGCAACGTCTGCCTCGTTGCACGCCTCTATGCTTTCGAAGTCGCGGATGGAACCACCCGGCTGAAGGATGGCGGTAACGCCGGCTTCTATGCCGACATCCACCCCGTCCCTGAAGGGAAAAAACGCGTCCGATATCATACAGCTTCCTATAAGACCGCCTTTCTGCCTGTTGACTTCTTTGTCTATTTCCTTTCTTTCGGAATCGTTGGTAAGGGCATTATACGGTTTTTCGTGCTGCTCCCAGCACAGCCTGTCTGCTAGCTTCCGGTATGCCTTATCGCGGGCTATTTCGGCCACACCAACGCGGTCCTGTTCGCCCGTACCAATGCCGACAGTAACGCCGTTCTTTACGTACATTACAGAGTTGCTTGTGACGCCGGTTTCTACCAGCCAGCCAAACATGAGATCTTTATATTCTCTATCGGTAGGAAACCGGTTTATGCGGTATTCTTTGCCTTTATACGAAGCTTGAGCGGGGATCAGCCCTTCCTTCGTGCGGATGGAGGAAACGAATGACCATTGTGCAACAAGTCCTCCGTCCATGAGCGATTTCCAGTCCACAAACCTTTCCGCCTGGTAATCCTGAAGATTTGACATATTTGCTATTTTCATAATCCTGAGGTTCTTGCGCGAGGCCAGAATATCCATCACGCTTTCCTCAAACCCGGGCGCTACGACAACTTCGGCGTAGTTCTGCGCTATAAGTTCGGCGGTCTCTTTGTCAACTGGCCGGTTAAGCGCTATTGCTCCGCCGAAGGCAGCGACTCTGTCGGCCATATTGGCACGGTTGTAGGCCTGTGCAAGTGCAGTATCAATAGCTACTCCGCACGGATTGTTATGTTTAATAATAACTGCGCAAGGGTTTTCAGAAAAGTGTTTGAGTATATTGAGGGCGCTGTCGACGTCTGTAATATTGATCTTGCCGGGATGTTTACCCGACTGCAAAAGCTCGACATCAGACACAAGGGACCTATCCGGCTGAATAAACTCGACTTCGCCAAGACACAGGTTGCCGTTTGTTAAGCGGTAGAGCGCGGCTTCCTGTCCGGGATTTTCTCCATACCGCAGGCCCTGTCTTTTACCCGCTATCTCCCATGTCGCTTTCTCGTAAACCAGGGTCTGTCGCTTTGCGCCGTCGACGAAAGCAATCTCAATTCTCGGTGGAAAATGGTCTGCGAGTATGTTTTTGTATGCGCTTTTGAGGTCCTTAACAGTCATATAAACTCAGCCTTTCCTGTTTAATCATGCGCCGTTTTTTGCGCTTTGCACTGTATTGTGAAGCAGCATTGTGATCGTCATAGGCCCGACCCCGCCGGGCACGGGTGTGATAAGCGAAGCCTTTTCCTTAACTGATTCAAAATCTACATCTCCAACCAGGCGGTAGCCTTTTTCCCTGGAAGAATCTTCGACACGGTTGACTCCCACGTCAATCACTACAGCTCCGGGCTTTATCATGTCCGCAGTTATAGTATCGGGACGTCCTGCGGCGGCAACAACAATATCAGCCTGGCTTGTATGCCTGGCGATATCCTTCGTTCCTGTATGGCAGACAGTGACAGTGCAGTTGGAGTCCGGGGTCTTTCGTATAAGCAAGTTGGCCAAGGGTTTGCCTACAATATTGCTTCTACCAACAATTACCGCGTGAGCTCCCTCTGTCTGAACCCCGCTTCGGGAAAGCAGCCTTACAATTCCATGAGGCGTACAGGGCAGAAACGCATCTCCTCCCGTCAGCATCAGCCCGATATTGTACGGATGGAAACCGTCCACATCCTTGTCGGGTCGTATTGCTGTTATCACCCTGGATTCGTCCACGTGGTTGGGGAGGGGAAGCTGCACTAGTATACCGTGGATA
>CAYSRM010000202.1:0-2848 GCA_964433435.1 uncultured Victivallales bacterium | reverse complement strand
GAACAGCTTTGCCTTCCATTACCGGAATACTGGGCAAAGCGCCCAGGTTGCCCAGCCCCAGAATCGCAGTTCCGTCGCTGACAACCGCAACAGTGTTTGCCTTTGCCGTATACATTCGGGCCGCATCAGGGTCAGAATAAATCTCTTTTACAGGCTCCGCCACACCGGGTGTGTATGCCATACACAAGTCTTCCAGAGAACAAAGCTCCTTGGTAAGCCCCAGACCTACCTTGCCACCCAAATGATACTTAAAAATCTCACTTCTATCCATGAACCCACTCCTTATCTTTTGTCACGCCCCTGCACATGCTGGCGCTTACTTCTTCCCGCTCCCCTGTCCGAACCATACTGTCTCGCCCTCTCCCGAAAACCAACCACCAGACACCGTCCATCTGTACGCCCTGTAATTTCTGCAACTCGTTTATCATTGTTTGATTGATTTCCTCGCCACAGTTTATGTATTCTGCTGAAAAATAAGTTCTCATCATACATAGACAGGAGGAAACCAGTGAAGGTAACTATTCTTACAGCATCGCTTGCTATATCATTCCTTTGTTCCTCATGCAAGAGCCAAGATAATTACACAACCGGAATCACGCCAGACCATAAGACTCGTGTGGCCGCGACGGGGACGGAACAGGAAACAAAACCCGGTAAAGATCTGGATGGATCTCATAAAGAGGAGAACCTGCTAAAGACCCTGCTGGAGGCAATGCTCAAGGATGGAATGACGGAAAAGGCAAAGACCCGGTATATCGCTTCGATCAAGCAGTCTCCGCAGGCAGCATTTTCCGTCTACGGCACAATTGCCGATCACATGAAAAAACACGGCGCAAACATAGAACTGGCAGAATGGTCAGGCGCTCTTGTTCAATCCGATCTGCCCGCCCACTTGAAAAAAGCCGCCGCCATTCAGAGGAATGAAGCGCTAATCGCTGCCGGCAGATTCCATGGAGTTCTCGATTCTGTATCCGAACACCGCGACGAGCTTCCCGGTGAACAATTCCAGCAGGTTATGGAAAAACTCTACAACCGCCTCATGAAAGACAAAACCGAAAAGCTCATCAACAGGCTCAACACTTATTGCATACGCCAACTACCGAACCACATCGGACTTAAAGAACTCCGCATATACATTGACACAAAAAAAACCGCAAAAGAAAATACGGCATCGGCAGCGAAAACACTCACCACGAATTTCGGGGTCCTGTCCGACCATTACTTGTCCAAAGCCGCAAAAGTAGTCCTCCAAAATGCCGATAAACAGAATGCAACCAATATCATACAGGAAATCACCGGCATGATTTACTCCAAACCCGCAGATATGCCTCTAACAGCCGCAACTGCAGCCACATACTGGCTTAAACTTTCCGAGCAAAATAAAGACGCCAGCGGGTTAGTCAAAAAACTGCAAACCCTGTTGAAAGCCGATATAGAATCCGGCCGCATTGCCCGGCTGCTCAGAAATTCGGCATACACTGTGCTGGCCATGGGGGATACAACGGCCGTCAACGAAACCATCATGCTCGGGCGAGAGCTTCTTGCAAAAATTGACTCAGAAGACCAGTCAGACAGACTACTCTGGATGCTTTTCGATATGCACTGCTTTATCGAAGACTTCGATTCAGCGCTTGCCATACTTGACCGTGTAAAGGAAACACCCCACCAGAGAATCGACGTGCTGCGCAACAAGACCAACGCTCATCTGGCCATGAAAAAAGGCAACTGGAATGACGCAATAACAGGATTCCGGAAATTCATGGAAGAAATCAAAAATATGCGCACAGATCAGCGCGATCTGGTTACCGGAAATATCATCCCCTACCAGTCAATTCTCGGGTTGAACGCAAAACGCATCGGCGACCTTTACATGAAACAGGACAAGCAGGACGAAGCCGTTGCCGCATACAGGGAAGCAATAAAATATTATACCAATGCCTTGAGTAAACTCTCCGCGAAAGATAACCAGCGGGAAGAAATCCGGAAAAAGCTGGACGAACTCGAAAATGTGATCAAATAGCCGCTTCCCACAGATTTCTACTCAGCTCCCGCTGAAAATGGTTCAAGGTTCCGGATTCAAAGGTTCACGGTTCTGCGTCCTTACCCTTTTCATATTCAAGCCATAGACCTTATGAGTCAACACTCGCGCCAATACCATTCCCTACCCCCCAAATCCTGCGAAGTATCCAAAAAATATTTGGCCTTTACATAAAACTATAGTTCTTATAGGCTTGTTCTGTGAAAAATCAGCCTATTACTTTAAGCAACTATCCCCAAGCCATATTACACGTAGACGCAGACGCTTTTTTTACATCGGTGGAACAGACGTTAGACCCTTCTCTGCAAAACAGGCCCGTGGTGACCGGAAAGGAAAGGGGCATCATCGCATGCGCAAGCTACGAAGCAAAAGCATCAGGCATAAAAAGAGGGATTCCCCTGTTTGAAGCTAAAAAAATCTGCCCCAGGCTTGTTATCCTCCCAAGCGATTATGAATCTTACAGCCTTTATTCCAAAAAAATGTTTGATATCATCAGGAGATATACACCTGCAGTAGAAGAATATTCCATAGACGAAGTCTTCGCAGATATCACCGGCTTTCGCAGAGTACACCGGCGTTCTTATGCAGAAATTGCCGGGAAAATAAGGCAGGATATCCAAAGAGAACTCGGACTGACCGTTTCTGTCGGATTGAGCCCATCCAAAGCTATATCCAAAATATGTTCAAACTTCCGCAAGCCTGACGGCTTTACGGGTGTCCCAGGAAAATATATCCACATTCTGCTTCAGAAAACCTCCCTCGACGAAGTGTGGGGCTTCGGGCCCAATACGGTCAGCCTGCTGAAAAAAT
>CAYSRM010000201.1:0-2871 GCA_964433435.1 uncultured Victivallales bacterium | reverse complement strand
CAATTCGGACTAACAAAAGCATTCATCATATTTTCAAAACGCGGCGTTTTGAAAATATGATGATGCTCAACGTTGTGCACGGAAGATTGAAAGGATGACAAGCCAATGAACAGCCGGAAGCAACAGTTTGACGACTTCCTCGCCGCAGTGGCGGAGACCGGCCGTTTCACGAAAGCGGAGATCGAACCACCGGAGCACGGCGGCAACATTGCCACCATCTCGGGTGAGGTCGGTTGCCAGCAAGATCACGAGGAAATCGTTGAGATGGCCCGTCAGCACGGGTTCCATCTCTTCGCGCAGGAGCTGTTCGTCCCGTATGAGCGGGAGGAATGAAACCATGGAGATGCACAACATCAACCTGAACCGTATTTTCAAAACCGCCGCTTCGCTCTGGTTTTGAAAAACGGTTAGGTCAGCGTTGTGCTGGAGGAGACATGAACATACGTGACAATCGACACTTCACGCTCGTGTGGCATGCGTATGCCGCCTTTCTGCAAGCCAAGAGTCTCGCCGACCTCATGTGCGAACTCGGCTGTCGTGACAATGACGACAAGCGGTCGCCGATTCTATTTGGTGCTCTTGCCGGATACTATGCGCGCCCATTCATGGGCTCGAAGGGCCTCCACTGCCTCCCCGACAGTGTGGTGCCGAAGGCATACAGAAAGCACCATGCCGAGTTGCTTGGCCTCAGAAAGAAGGTGTTCCTGCATACCGATGCCTCCGCGCAGGTGGCAGGCAAGCAGGATGTTAACCACCTCCGATTCACGCTATTTCCGAATAAGGACACTTTCGGTGTCGAAAGCCTTGGCATCGCTCCCGAAGCACAGACATTTCGTGAGATTTGTGAGCTTCTTAACATTCTGATCACGGACATGAATGAGGCGATTCGAGAATACATCAAGCAACACGTTCCACACGTCCCGATGGCTCCCGGAAGTTATATCATCGACCTGGACGGTGACCGATTTGACCTGCGGCTTGAGACCAGCATGACTCAGGGGGTGAACACATGACGTTAGTAACTGTGGGGCGAATCATTGGGGGAATCGTTCTATTCATTTGGTATGCAGGCCTAATGCCTGGTGGTCGCAAAGCATTCCTACAGCAGGGCGGACTGATGAAATCCACCATTTTCCAACTGCAACTGCTGCCTGTCATCCTTGCTGTCGGTCTCCTTACAACCGGTAACCTCTGGCTCATTCCCTGTGCCATTGCTGCGTTCCTCGCCTCAAGGGCAGCGCCTGCTGCCACCACTGATTTCTTCACGTTGATCTTCCCCATCATTTGCGGTGCCTATTTCGGGGATACGCTGGCTGTCCGTCTTTTCTCCCCCAGCATCCTCTGGCACATCGTGGGGATTGTCATCGGCATGGCGATCATGTTCGTTATCATGTCCCTCGTGGTGGCGCTGGTGTCAATCCCCATCCCAAGGCGTTGACGATCAATGAGAAGCACAACAAAGAAATCCACGGTACCCACTGGGGCGCGCGGACGCACCCCACTGGTCCCATGATTTCAGACGTTCTGTCACAAAGGAATAGATATGAAGAATACAGCTTCAATCCTGCTGACCATAGGCGTTTTTGCACTTTGCTCATCATGCACAACGCAACGGGAGCAAGAATCCATCGCCTTCGTTGCCCAACGCACATTCGATGCTGATCGTGACGCAGGAATACCTAAGATATACTACCCGGCATACAGTCATATGAATATCAAAGCGGCAAACGCCGCTCTCAATCCTAAAGGGATATTCGTTATTGGGTATGGTGATGTTGTGGAAAGTCAGCTGCTTTATGATTTCCAGGAGGAATATAATAAGCATGCCGATGCCTGGCTGAAGGAAACTCAGCAAACAGACATTGATCAATTACTTGAACAATTCAAAAACAAATAGGACAGAACATCCGCCTGCTCACCTATTTCAAAACCGCCGTTTCACTCTGGTTTTGAAAAGGGAGAGGCAAGCGTTGGCGATGGAAAGACGGAAAGATGAAGATGAGTCCGGCAGCCTGAAGGGCTGCAATTCGACAGCCCGGGGTGAAACCCCGGGTTGACTTTTCTGCCGCCAGAGAGGAGTGCGACCCCTACAGGGTCGGATGGATGAGGAGAGGACCGGTTCCCAGGGGCGTTGCCCCTGGCTGATGAATTCGACCCCGTTGGGGTCGGGAGCAGGGATCGCCAACCACAAGATTGACCCGTATTTCAAAAGGCCACGGACGGCCATTTGAAAACGGTCATCTTCACGTTCTCCGAAGAAAGATAATCAGAGATTGATGTTTCGGCACAACATGTTATGCTTTTCAATAATGGTAAAGAGAGGTGTTTATGACAACAGCAACACAGCAAGTTCTGGAAGATGCTATCCATTTGCCACCAGTGGAACGAGCTGAATTAGTGGAGCAGATATTCTTAAGTTTTGATTTCCCTTCGCGCCAGGAGAACGATGCTCGCTGGGCAAAGGAAGCGGAAGGCCGTATCGATGCCTACGACAGAGGCGATATTAAGTCAACACCTGCAAACGAGGTGTTTGAGAAAATCGATAGGCTAATGTCATGACGATCGATTTTCTCGATCCCGCTGACGCGGAGTTTGTCGACGCCGTTGCCTATTATAATCTTCAGAGCGAAGGTCTTGGTTATGAGTTTGCAGCAGAGGTCAAAAGGTCGATAAGTCGAATCTTGCAATATCCAGAAGCTTGGGCACCTCTTTCAAGACGAACCCGTCGTTGTCGAACAAATAGATTTCCCTATGGTTTGATTTATCAGATTCGTGATGAGATCATTCTGATCGTAGCCGTTCAAAACCTACACAAAGACCCTGAATCCTGGAAATCCAGACTTAGACCTGACGAGATATAGAGAACGGAGA
>CAYSRM010000200.1:0-2872 GCA_964433435.1 uncultured Victivallales bacterium | reverse complement strand
CGGCCTCGTCCTTTCCGCCTCCTCCAAAAGACAATACCATCTGGTACGTTTTCTGGCGTCCGCCGCAAAGATTATATACGTCCCTTCCTTCAGGATATCCGCCAAACTCAGGCCATAAAGCCACGCTCAGCTTTTCCGGTGTCACCCTCAGTTCTTTGGGGTAGTTCTGCCAGAAGTCGCGTGTCGCCAGCAACAACCCGCCCTGCCGTCCGGCAATTGCCAGTGCGCCTGAACTCCTTGATTCGTCATTCACCAGGACCTTATCACCCAGCCGCGCCTCAAAAATGCCGGTTTTTTTGTAAGCCCCTTTCTGTCGCAGAACAAACGCTTTGTCATCCGATGTCGTGCCATCCGCTTCGCTGCTGGCCACCTTGACAACATTCCCAAGGTTTAATCCAAAATTAAGATGCAAGGCATCGAATTTAAAATACTCGCGCCCCCCTCGCCGGTTTGCTCCCATGGCGCCGTCATTTCCCAATGTAAAATGGACGCGGACCTGATCGGACATGGCATTGAAATATAAACGGCAGGTCCATCGTATCATCTCTTTTCCACCCTTGGTCATAGCGCCTTTAAACCGGCCTTTAGCTGTAACACAAACGCGGCAAGGGCCTTCCTCCTCAATTACCATCTCCTCGGGTTGTATATCAGCCGCATTGATTGACCGATTCGGGGAGAGCCAGAGAATTGCGCCATCTGACTGGTCCTGTTTAAGCAGGACGTTATTGTTACGTTTCACTTCGTCGAGAATGCGGAAATTCTCTTTGTCTATACGCGCTTCAATCACACCTGTATTGACAATGATTTCTTTGGATCCGTCCTTTACCGAAAGGGGGCTGCCTTTTGTACTGTTTCCCGTATCAGCAAGCTTAACTTCCGCATCGCCGTTTGCCTCTAGTTTTACAGGAAAAGTGCAAAGCGCCCATTTGACCGACCCGTCCGGCCATGCGCACAGGTTTTTTACCTGGGATGGAAGTTTGCGGCTTCCCTGCACCACGCAAAGCTCTTTCGCATTCCTGACCGCTCCCTGCGGCAGCGGCACTCCTGTAGTAACCCATTCCATGTCGGCGCTTGGAACTCCGGAGGGTTCTTGCACCGTCAATTCCACTGCTGTTGCATCCCATGACAATCCGGCAAATAATACAAGGGCTGCAAACACTGAATTTAGAATTTTGCTGTTCAACATATCTCGGCCTCCTTATGGCTGTTTTTATCCAAAGAATTTAACGACTCAGGTATTCAGAAGTAAGAAGAGCTTAAAAAAAAACATCTATCCCACTGCTCGCCTGCGCTCGATTGACTCATATTGAGCGAACCACAAAAATGGAGCAATAGACTATCAAATTAGTACTTTATATTATATAATTTCAACAGAATGTCAACATAAATAGAACCGGCAATTCGCAGAATCCAATAAATGATGGAAACTCTTTGCAGGTCTCAAATGTTTATGACATAAATATTGACGCCTGGCGTCTAACAAGGAACAAAGACAAAATGTGCAAGAAACCAAGAAAAGCTCAAAGTCTTTTGATTACCGTGCTACTGGGGGCTGCCTCCATGGTTAATGCCAACGGGTTGAATATAGAACTTACTGTCGCAGAACGGCACGGCATCAATAGAAACGCCCAACCCGTAACCTCCGGAGTCCCCCTTCCGGAAGGCGCAATGGACACTGTCTCATCACTTCGACTTGTTGACACCAAGGGACGTGAAATTCCCTGCCAGATCACACCCACCGTCCGTTGGTGGCGCGACGGCTCGGTCCGGTGGGCGCTTCTTGATTTTCAGGCCGATGTGTCTGCATATTCCATGCGGACTTTTTATCTGCGCGACGACGGACCGGAAGCCCCTGTTGAAAATCCTGTTAAAATTGAAGACACTGGTGAACGCCTGCAGGTCACAACCGGTCCGTTGCGGTTTGCTGTGCGCAAACGCGGATTCAACCTGATCGACGAAGCATGGATAGACAAAAGCGGCAGCGGCGAATTCAATGCGGCCAACCGGGCAGTGACGCCAAACACCATGAGCGGCCCTGTGCTCTGGTCAAACCATCCCGACCTGCCTGACTACCGCCGTTACATGGCCGCAAATGATCTGAAATCTAAAGTCACGATCGAGGAAAAAGGACCTATGCGTGTGGTAATACGCGCCGAAGGCAGGCACATGCCAGACAAACCTTCCGGCCCGGACGACAAACTGCTGAACTACGTCATCCGAATTCATGCATACCGGGGAAAACCGTACGTACGGGTGTTCTATTCCGCAGAATGCAGACAAGGCGAAAACATCAGAAGCTTTACCCCGGTTGACCGCTGGCACGTTGTTATCCCTGGAAATCCCGGCGATGATCTGCAATATATTTTTGGCGGTGAAAGCGCCCCTGTTATCGGAACATTCGGCAATCACGACCGCGCCTGGCTGGTCTGCGACAGCGCCAACAGCTATGAAGTCGGAGGCGCAGCTTTCAAGCATTCGACGCTCGGAGTTCTGAAGGGTCAGCCCATGCTTACACGCCCCCGTCGGTTCGGCTATATGAGCCTCAGCGGACCCGATACGGGTTTAACCATAGCCTCTCGATGGCTTTGGCAGAATTATCCAAAAGGACTTTTCGCATATAAAAACGGTTCCGCCCACCTCGCTCTCTGGCCTTCATTTTCCCGTAGAACGCCGACCTATGCGAATGAGCCTCGCGCGCATTTCTTTCCCGGAATGTCCAAAACCCATGAATTTGTTGTCGAATTCAACGCCGGTTCCGCGGATCACAAGAAGGCAATTGAGCTCAACGCCATGGCGCAGGCTCCACTTTTTGCCTGTTGCGCGCCTGAATGGTATTGCGAAAAAACCCGCGCATTCGGGAAACTGGCGTCAA
>CAYSRM010000199.1:0-2887 GCA_964433435.1 uncultured Victivallales bacterium | reverse complement strand
AACCATTATATCCGACTCAGGGCGCTGTCAAAATTAAAATACCAGCTCAACACACAAATTATTTACGTTCGCCAGCGGGGTAATCCGGGTTTTTCAGGAAAACTTAACCCGCATATCTCACACTTTTTCGAGCAGAAACGGTTCAGAGCGCCGTTAGCACTGGGCAAAATCGGTTTAGCCCGCATATCTCACGGAATTTTGTGAGATATGCGGATTACTTACTCTGGACAGATTTGAGCGCTTTAGACTAGACTTGGATTATAGGAAACCAATAACAAGGAGGAGTGTTATGCCCGAAGAGCGAGATGCGAAAACAGTTATCGGAAAAGATGTCGAAGTGACAGGTTCAATCAAGTGCAGCAATAATATCCTTATCGAAGGGAAAATTAACGGAGACCTGACTTGTTCCGGAACGGCTTCTATTGGAGAAAATGCTTCCATTAAGGGAAACCTGTCGGTCGAAGCTGCGGTCGTGCACGGACAGATATACGGAAATATAACTTCAAAAGATAAAATTGAACTCAAGTCCTCGGCAAAGGTCAATGGAGATGTAAAATCGAAAAGACTCATTGTTGAAGACGGGGTAAGCTTTGTTGGCAAGTCGGAAGTCAACGCGGGAAGCATTAAGCCATCGCAATCAGAAGACGATTCCATGCAGCAGCCGCCGAAAAGCGATGATACCGCCCGGCAGGCACAGGGAGACAAGCAAAAACAAGCAAGCGGACAGAAAGAGGAGACCAGGCAGAACATAAAGGACGATCCGAAAAACCGCTCTTCCGTTTTTTTTAACAGGAAGTAGCATTCCACGCTTTAACTGATGCGAAAATCTAAAGGCAAAGATGTCGGTTTTATCGGAGGTTATTCCGCAGCAAAAGCAATAAAGCGCGCCCGAAGCCACGCAGGCAGCCATGCTCCTGCCATGCAGGGCGCGCAGCAGAAAGCATCCGGGGCTGCCCCCGAACAGGAAAAACCGCAGCCCGAACGCCGCAAAGCCAGGATCGGAAGCACAGCAATTCCCAGCCGGACCGAAGTTGTCTGCTACGAATGCGGATATATCTTTACGCTGCAGGGAAGCGCCCAGAAAGCTTATTGCGCAAAATGCCGGAACTTTCTGGACAGGTCTGATTATACTATTTCACAAGAAACAACAGAATCCACAAGAACAGTGGGCGCCGTGCTTATTGAGAAAAATGCTGTACTCAAAGACGTTTCCATCATAGCAAGAAATATTGCCCTGGGGGGAGACGCTGCGCTCGCCACGCTGCAGGCTTCCGACACTCTGCAGCTCAATAAACACGCCCGTTTTGACATTACACGTATTCAGATGACTAACCTGGCAATTGGCGCGGGCGCCGACATCACAATAGATCAAAGCATATCCTGCGGCAACCTTGAAATATTGGGCCGCCTTAAAGCCGATATAAAGTGCGCCGGAGTCACCAGAATATCTTCAAGCGCAGTATTTGTCGGCAGGTTAAACGCGCACAGGCTTATCATAGAGGACGGGGCACGGCTCCAGGCGGATCTGCATGCTGCAGGCGCCGGTGAAGCGATTACCAACTTTTGATCTTGCCTGTACAGCCGGAATAGCCAAAATAGATAAACATGAAACCAAAACACGGACTCGGAAAAGGACTTGGCGCCCTCCTGAAGGACGAGAGCGAACCCTCTTCGTCCTCTACAGGACTAAACACGATACATCTGAATTCGATCACTCGGAACCGGCACCAGCCCCGCCGGAACTTCGATGAGACTGCTATTGATGAACTCGCAGGCTCTATAAAAGAACACGGCGTGCTGCAACCTCTCCTTGTGCGCCGCCATGATGAGGGATACGAACTGATAGCCGGTGAAAGGCGCTTCCTCGCGGCAACAAAAGCTGGTCTTGAAGAAGTGCCTGTTATCGTAATCCAGGCCAAAGAGCAGGATTCCCTGGAATTGGCTCTGGTGGAAAATCTTCAGAGAGAAAACCTCAACTCCATTGAAGAAGCTCTCGGGTACAAAGAATTGAGCGACCGTTTCAATCTGACACAGGACCAGATAGCAACCCGTGTTGGAAAAGCGCGCGCCTCCGTAGCCAACACATTGAGAATACTCAGCCTGCCGGAAGAAGTCCAGGCAATGATAAGCGACGGGAACCTTTCATCAGGACACGCCAAGGCTCTCACAGCCGTCCAGGATGCATCGGAACAGATCCTGTTCGCAAAAAAAACAGTATCCGAAAATCTCTCCGTGAGAAACCTGGAAAAAATGATAAGCAAAAGCAGGAAGGCTCCCCGAAAACGCCGGGCCAGCAGGAGCGATATTCCAAAGGAACACATCGACTACCTGTCCGAACGAATGCACAGGCAATTTGGCACCTCTGTCAGGATTTCTCCCTGCAAAACATACGCAAACGGAAAGAAAAAGGCCGGCTCACTCGAAATTGACTTTTACTCTCCCGACGAACTTGATAGAATTCTCACCCTTATAGGCATGCCCCAGGAATAGCCTGTAAACCGCTGTCAGCTTTGACGGAAAAGGAGACACCATTTCATGTGCGATCATTGTGGCTGCAGTCAACTGCACGAACATAACCATACTCACAGCCATGATCATGGTCATGATCATGACCACAATCATGTTCACGAGGCTCATTCAACAAAGGATGGGGCATCGGTCAGCATCGATCTCGAAGAAAGGATCCTCTCGCGAAATGATGAAGTTGCAGCCGAAAACCGCCGGATATTCAGCGAGAAAAACATTATTGCCATAAACCTTATTTCTTCACCGGGCACGGGCAAAACCCTGCTCCTTGAGGAAACTCTGAAAAAACTTAAAAAAAGCGTTAACTGTGCGGTAATAGCCGGCGACCAGCAGACAGACCGGGATGCAAAACGCATTGAAA
>CAYSRM010000198.1:0-2934 GCA_964433435.1 uncultured Victivallales bacterium | reverse complement strand
GCAAGCAACCGAACCAATAGCCCAGCGTCATATTGTGGGTAAAGGGCAGGGTTAGGCTATTGTTACACTGGTAGAAGCGGGTCAAGTAGTGTGTTCTATCAGCACCTTGACGCCAATAGCAATTAACAGCAGCCCGGCTGCAATTTCCATCTTTCGTTCAAGCAGGTGGCCGAGCATCGCACCCGCGTAAGTACCCGCAAATGACATTGCAAAGGTAACCACCCCTATAATCACTACCGGTGCAACTATTCCAATATCTACAAAAGAGAGGGTCAGCCCGACAGCGAGCGCGTCTATGCTGGTGGCGAGTGAAAGGACAAACAGCACGTAAATATTCATAGGATCGTAGTTAGTGGGCTTATCGGGGTTTATGGTGGATTCGTAAATCATTTTTATGCCCGCCCCGACCAGAAGCCCGAATGCCACCCAGTGGTCCCAGGATTGCATAAAAGATTTCACCCCTTGGCCCACAAGCCAGCCGACCAGCGGCATGACACCCTGAAATATTCCGAAAAACGCGGCTATAACGAAAGCGTGCCGCACTTTCATTTTACGAATTGCGATACCACTGGAAACCGATATGGCAAAAGAGTCCATTGCCACGGCAACGGCTATTGCGAGTATGGCAGGTATAGACATGGTTTCGCTCAGCATTCGATTCTTCCCTTATTGTTTGAGGTAACCAAACTTAATGCTCGTGAGCGACTCTTGCAAGTTTGATCAGGAGGAAACTGATACAGTTTTGATTGTTTTTTATTATACCATTCATAATTATACAACATTCACTGAATAGAGAAAGGACTGTAATTATGTATATACAGACACTTAGCGGCACATGGTCATGCACTAGAAAGGGGAGTAAAGAGATGTATGAGGCGCCGGTACCTGGAACTGTGCACGATGTGCTTCTTGAAGAGGGCGTAATCCCGGATCCCTTCTACAGAGACAACGAAAAGAAACAACACTGGATTGGTGAGAGCGACTGGGTATATTCACGAGATTTCATAGTAGAAAACGACTTAATGAAACATGACAGGGTACTACTGAGATGTCATGGATTGGACACGATTGCTGACATTTTCATAAACAGAAAAAAAGTTGCCTCCACCGACAACATGTATAGAACATGGGAGCTTGATATCAAGAGTTTGCTTCGTCGCGGCTCAAACCATATCAAAATACATTTTTCATCTCCCCTCAAGTATGTCGCAAAGAAAAATGCTCAGACTTATATGTATTGGTGGGGTGTTGGCACACACAGGGTCGACGGAGGCGGATGGATTCGTAAACAGCCAAGCAATTTCGGCTGGGATTGGGGTCCGAAATTGGTGACTTCAGGAATATGGCGAGATATTGAATTGGTGGGATTTAGCGTCGCAAGATTGGAAAACATAAAGATCAATCAGAAACATTCAGGCGGGAAGGTCCGGCTTCATGTGGAAGTTGGAATCCAAAAAACTCGTCGCGCCTCCCTGCGAGGCAAGGCAAGGCTATATTTTTCAGGCACACTGGTAACTGAAGCAGAGCTTGAATTCAAAGGGAAGACAGTATCATCTGAGTTAATCGTACAAAAGCCAAGCCTATGGTGGCCCAACGGCATGGGTGAGCAACCTCTGTACGAACTTGTGTTGGATCTGCTGGATGAAAACGGCGATTTGCTGGCTACCGAGGAAAAAAGAATAGGTTTACGCACTTTACAGCTGAAAAGGCAAAAAGACAAAACAGGGGAATCTTTCGCCTTTGTGGTTAATAACAAACAGTTTTTTGCCAAGGGCGCCAACTGGATCCCGGCCGAAGCTCCAGTATCGCGGGCTAAACACGAAGATTACAGGAGGCTGATCGAAGATTCCGCTGAGGCCAACATGAATATGCTGAGGGTCTGGGGTGGAGGGATATATGAGCCGGACCTGTTTTATGATTTATGCGATGAATATGGCATCTGTGTATGGCAGGATTTCATGTTTGCATGCGCAACTTATCCGGCCTTTGATGATAAGTTTGTCGAAAATGTCAAATTCGAAGTACGCGATAATGTCAGGCGGCTGAGGCATCATCCTTGTCTCGCCCTCTGGTGCGGCAACAATGAACTTGAGCAGGGGCTTGTCGCGGATAAACGCACTGATTGTACAATGTCCTGGAAGGACTATAAAAGGCTTTTTGACAGGGTAATACCCTCTGTTATACGGCGTGAGGATCCGGACCGACCATACTGGCCGGGGAGTCCGCATTCGCCCAGAGGCGACAGGACAGACCACAGAAACCCGAAATGGGGCGACGCTCATTTGTGGAGCGTATGGCACGGCAGAAAACCTTTTGAATGGTACCGGACTTGTACACACAGGTTCATAAGTGAATTCGGATTCCAGAGTTTCCCCGAACCTGGAACAGTCAATCTTTATACAACCCGCAAGGACCGCAACATCACATCGCCGGTTATGGAGCATCACCAGCGAAGCAAAATCGGCAATGCGGCGATAATACAATACATGCTTGACTGGTTCAGAATGCCGAAGAATTTCGAGATGGCCCTCTGGCTCAGTCAGATACTTCAAGGGATGGCCATGAAGTACGGCATTGAACACTGGCGGCGAAACATGCCTGAAACGATGGGAACTCTTTACTGGCAGCTTAACGACTGCTGGCCGGTGGCAAGCTGGTCTTCAATTGATTACTACGGCAGATGGAAAGCGCTGCATTACATGGCCCGCAGATTTTACGCGCCAGTCCTGGTCTCGGGCGTGGAACACCCGGAAACCGGCAAAGTTGATGTCCACGTGACAAACGACATGCTAAGCCGGGTAAAAGGCCACATAAACTGGAGTCTCACAACAGTGCGCGGGGAAAAGATTGTGGAAGACCGTTTTCCGTTTGCCGTTGGCGAACGCAGCAGCAAGCGGATCAAGGTTCTAGATGTTCGGGACGTGATGAAACAGA
>CAYSRM010000197.1:0-2962 GCA_964433435.1 uncultured Victivallales bacterium | reverse complement strand
CACGACCCGCGGATTAAGAGTCCGCTGCTCTGCCGACTGAGCTACGCCTCCAGAAACAAGATGAGAAATATACGGACTTTCTCTGCAACTTTACAAGGAAAAAAACCGCAGTTTGCCTTACTTATTCATTAATCTGCGCCAGAATCCGGGCAACAACCTGGTCAATATCCATTCCAGTAGTGTCTATGACAATCGCATCCTCTGCACACCGAAGCGGGTCCTGCTCACGAGCACGATCCCTGTCGTCCCTTGACGCAAGCGAATCAAGAATAGCCCCCATCTCCACCTGCTCGCCGGATTCAAGCATTTCATCATGGCGCCGCCTTGCTCGCTCAGCCGGATCAGCATCAAGATAGAATTTCACACGCGCATCTGGAAAAACGGCAGTACCTATGTCTCTGCCCTCCATGACAACATCGCCATACCATGTTGAAGACCGAAGTTGGTCAACTACAAATTTCCGAACCCCGGCCATCGCTGCAACAGCGCTGACATTATCATTAACTACCTGCTCACGAAGCTCGCCCGATAGACGCCTGCCATTTATAAAAAAGATCAAGGCACCATTCTGAATATTAAACTCAAAGTGCATCCTTTCTATCAGCGCCAACACTCCTTGCTCATCTTCCGGATTAACCCCGGATTCCAGCGCCTCCCACGTAACGCCCCTGTACAATGCGCCTGAATCCATATAAAGATATTCAAGTGTTGAGGCAACCTTCCTGGCTACCGTTGATTTTCCAGAGGCAGAAGGCCCGTCAATAGCTATCACAGTCATTTGTTCGCCGCCTCCGTCTCGTCCCCCTGAACAACATCAGTCCCGCATAAAAGATTCAAATCATCCCAGAACGAGGGATAGGAAGTCCCAACACAAGCTACATCTTTTATCAAGACCGGTTTTTCGGCAAAAAGACTCAGTATAGAAAAAGCCATGGCTATCCGATGATCTCCGCAACTGTCTATTTCACAGCCGCCTTTTATCTTCCCGCCGCCGTATATCTTCAAGCCATCCTGGAATTCTTCGACCATCACACCCATTTCCGACAGGCCGGCGCTCAATGCGGCTATCCGATCGCATTCTTTCACACGCAACTCGGCGGCATCCCTTATCTCTGTCTCGCCCGATGCCATGGCGCCGCATACGGCTGCCAGCGGTATCTCGTCAAGAAGCAACGGAATTTCTTGACCCTCAATACGGGTGCCGCGAAGACCTGCCCCGGTCACTGTAACCATCCCGACCGGCTCCCAGCCTTCCCATCCCGATCTTTCATGATCACCCGGGTCACACTTAACATCCGCGCCCATCCTTTCCAACACATCCAGAAAGGCTTTTCTACCTGGATTCAATCCCACATTTTTTACCTTTACCTCATTGCCATCGCCGCATCCCGCAGCGGCAAACCAGAAAGCAGCAGAAGAAAAATCGCCGGGCACTGTCCATTCCCGCGCCTTGAAATCCGGACCTGCGGTTCCATGTCCTTCAATAGATATAGTCAGCCCGTCGCACCTTATCGAAGCGCCCAGGGCCTTGAATATCCTTTCAGTATGATCCCGCGAAACCTTGGGCTCAATAATGACGGTCTTTCCTTCAGCATATAGGGCGGCAAGCATAATGCACGACTTAACCTGCGCAGACGGCACCGGCAAATCATATTCGATACTCTCCAGAAGGCCACCTCGAATCCGTACAGGCGGCCTGTTCGCCCCGCCAAGCAGTTCCACCCTGGCCCCCATAAGCTGCAAGGGTTCCTGGATACGCCTCATTGGACGCTTTAACAAGGATTCATCTCCCGTTAATTCGGAAGTGAAATGGTGCCCTGCAAGAATACCTGACAACAACCGCATTCCCGTTCCAGAGTTGCCCATGTCAAGCAAGCCCGGCGGCGGACTCAAGCGCCCACCCGACCCGCGAACAATGACCGTATTCCGCTCTTTCCGGATGCCGACGCCAAGAGCCTCAAGCGCACTCAACGTGCATTGGCAGTCCCCGCTCATCAGAAAATTCCTGATTCGCGATTCTCCATTCGAAATTGCCGAAAAAAGGGCCAGACGATGCGAAATGCTCTTGTCTCCCGGAACATCAACTTTTCCTGAGAAACAGGGATGCGGGACAATCTTCCTGTCAGACTGATTCATCATCACAGATCCTTTCTTAAACTTCTACTCTCAGTAAGGTACCCGCGTAAAGCGTGGAAATCAGCCGAATCAATAATGGATTCAAGCTCAACCAGTTCTTTTTTAAAATCCCTCAACTGCGTCAAGATCTGCTCGCGGTTCGTCTTTACTATATCATGCCAGACCGGAACCGAACCGGCAGCAATGCGCGTGGTGTCACTGAACCCTGAACCGCAAAAATCCTGAACATCACCGGCCCCCAGAACATGCCTGGCCAGACCAGCCGCCAGTAAATGCGGCAAATGGCTTGTCTTTGCCAGAATCTCGTCATGCCTGTCTGAGGACATAACGCACACGCGCGCTCCAAGCTTCGACCACATGTCAACAACCTCCGCAGTCTTTTCTTTGCCTTCGCCTTCTGTAACCACAACCATTGCGCCTTCAAAAAGATCAGCCCTTGCCGCGGGAAGACCCGTCATCTCCGAACCGGCAATGGGATGGCTGCCTACGAAAACAGCGCCGGTTCGCTCCAAGACGGAACACATCTGTATCTCAAGCTGTTTCTTTGTGCTGCCTACGTCAGTTATAATACAGCCTTTAGCAAATCCTGATTTGCAGTCACCGGCAAGGCCGGGTATTGCCAGAACAGGCACACAGAAAACCACCATGTCGGCGGACGCAACACACTCAGCAGCACCACTGTATACTTTGTCAACAACCCCGAGATCCATGGCGAGTTTGCGGCTCTCTTCGCGCCGCGCATAACCGGCAACAACCTCTGCTACACCTGCCTTTTTTGCCGCAAGCCCTATAGAACCGCCCATCAATCCCAAACCCATTATCGCCA
>CAYSRM010000196.1:0-2969 GCA_964433435.1 uncultured Victivallales bacterium | reverse complement strand
GCAGCAGCCACAGATCCTGGCTCATGTGCTCCTTGGCGTAGGCCTTGATAGCCCACAACTTTCCGACACACCGGTCGTACTCCTTGACCAGGTGCGCGTCACATTCGATGGCCAGCTTCAACTGCTGGTTTTCGTGCCGGTCCATCAGAGCATCACGCCAGCTCTCGCGGTTGTGTTGGCCGCAATCCACCGGACCGAGCCCTTGCACCATCAAGCTGTTGGTGCTGTGCGCCAGCAACCCGCTGCGTCCATATGTACTTCATCCGGCGCAGGCAGAGCATCCGCGCTGACCGTTTCTCGCTTAGATAGATGTATCCCGGCGGCAGACGAGTGGCGTGAGTGCAAATCGATTCCGCAGTTATATTCCGTCGTCGGTTCGATTCCGACTCTCGCCACCATTCAAGCACACTTATTATTCGTTACTGACACAATTTGTGCAAAGCCGTCGGAAATCACCCCGGCAAACTTTCATGTAGACTACGGCACAGAATTGGCCCATCAGGCGGATCCTGGCCGAAAGACTGTCTATCGCTTGAAAAAGGTCTCCGATTATATGGATGGCAGTTGACCGAAAAATAATATTCCCTACAAAAGCCCTGATTTTACTGGTACTCCCGGCAGGATTCGAACCTGCGACCGTCGGATTAGAAATCCGATGCTCTATCCAGCTGAGCTACGGGAGTATGAAGAATGAGAAAGTTAAGCTTGTTAAAAGCCTTCAGTCAATACCCAACCCGCATATCTCATAGAATTCTGCTGCGAGAGCTATGAAATCCCCTGAGAAATGCTGGCCAACGTTTGCGAAAGATGAAGCAGTCCCCGTATTGTTTGCCGGAATCAGAATGAAATCGTACACTGCGGAAGTTTTTCTCGCAGATCATCTCTATATTCTGCGGAAAAGTTGTTGCCGTGCAGCATCAGCAGCCGAAGATTCTGAAGTTTCTCTATCTCTTCTGGCATTGCGCTCAGCTTATTGTTGTCCAGTTCAAGACATATCAGCTTTTGCAGTTCGCCAATCCATTGGGGACACTTCTCCAGTTCGTTCCCGCTCAAACCAAGCGCTTCAAGATTATGCAGCTTGCGTATCTGGGGCGGCACATTTTTTAACGAATTATTCTCCATGTACAACCGTTTCAGTTGCCTCAAACTGCCTGCGCCCGCAGGCAATCCTTCAAGCTGATTGCCTTTGACCCTCAGCCAAAGCAGGTTCTTGAGTTCGCCTATCTCTTCAGGAAGACTCTTCAGGCTGTTGCGGTCAAGATTCAAGTATTTCAGTTCCGAAAGGCCGCCGATTGAACCAGGAACTGTCTTAAGTTTATTATCATTAAGGTAAAGAACCTTGAGATGACTCAGCCTGCCAACTTCAGGTGACAAACTCTCGATTCGGTTTTCTCCCAGATCCATCCAGGTCAAGTTACTGAGTGCCCCGACAGGATCGGATATGCTTTTTATCTTGTTTCGCCTCAAACTCACTTTCTGTAATTCAGGCAACCGGCTCAGCCGGGAAGGAAAGAGTTCTATCCCCGAATTATACAGATTTACATAATGTACGTTTTCACCCGCTTTCAAAGCCTCATCAATGTTTGTATACTCTTTTAACCTTAACGGCGCTTCCTGGGGAATACATCCGGAAGATACCGCCAGAACAGCCGCAAAAAAGGAACAAAATCGTCCTGCCATATCTAACACCACCTGTTTCACCGTGATTGAGGACTCACGCCATGAGACGCCTCCTCATTTTTTTTAAAAAATCTGCTTGCCCAATTTGACAAACCACTGATAGGATACGAACCTATGAAACATCAAGCAATCATTAGTTTAGGCGTGACTCTATTTCTTTTGGGAGCGACAACGTTCCCTTCTAAAGCAACATCGATCGCAAAGAGCAAACTTGTTCGCGAACATTTTGTCGCTGACAGGGATGCATCAGCTTGGAGCATTGGGGTGTTCGCGGCAGACAGGAATCGCGAAGTAGAGCACAACCGCATGAAATACGATTTCGAAACCAGCTCGATCCTTGCTTACCTTGGATACGATGTTCTGCCCTGGCTTACTGCCTTCGGTGCAGCAGGAACCACAGAATCAAAATTTGCCGGTAACGCGTGGGCAGACAAGGACGACAGCCAGGCAGAGTTCATGATCGGCCTCAACGCAAATCTCATTGATCAGTCCATCCTTGATCCTTTACTGATGGAAGATAGAATAGGTGTACATGCATCGGCGTACATAAGCAGAGGCAGCGGAGACTGGGGTTCTGGCGATACCGATTGGACAGAGTTCAATATTCAGGCAACAGCATCAATTATAAACGATGTGCGCGGGAACAAGATATTCTGGCCGGAAGCTATTTCAATTTTCGGCGGACCAGTCTATTCAGAGATTCACAGCAGCGAATTCGATGTGGAAAATAATTTCGGGTTTACTGCCGGTATGGAGATTTATTTTACGGAGAGAGTGTCCATAAATGCCGGCCTTGACAACTACGATGATTCCTCTTTCTTCGCGGGACTGCATGTCAGGTTCTAAAGTTCTGCCCCGTTCATTCTATCTACACCATAACGTAATCGAATTAAGCCGCAGACTCCTTGGCAAACATATCTTCTCCCGATCCGCAAACGGAACAATCACCGGCGGGATCATAGTGGAGACCGAGGCATACGCCGGTCCGGAAGACAAAGCTTCGCACGCATTCAACAACAGGCGAACCGCCCGTACCGAAACCATGTTTCAAGATGGCGGAGTAGCATACGTCTACCTCTGTTATGGCATACACAGGATGCTTAATATAGTAACCAACAAAAACGGCATCCCGCACGCTGTGCTTATCCGCGCAATGCAACCGACAGCCGGCATCGACATAATCATGGCCAGGCGGTCCAAATCCATAATTGACGGTTCTTTAGCCGGCGGCCCCGGTTCACTGACAATGGCTCTGGGTATTACCATGGATGATGACGGTATAGACCTGA
>CAYSRM010000195.1:0-2992 GCA_964433435.1 uncultured Victivallales bacterium | reverse complement strand
TGGCTCTCTCCCCCTTGATCATTGGATATTCCGTGCTGGATATTGGATATTCTCCCCCTCCCCATATCCCTTTCCCCTTTTCGCGTCCTTTAGAGCATTTCGTAGTTAACTCTTCTCTTCTTCTCTTCCCCTTCATCATTGGATATTCCGTGTTCATCATTGGATATTGAATATTCCCTTTCTCTCAACCAATAACCAATAACCCCTTACCGCCGCCCCTTAACTGCGCGAGCCAGCGTCACCGGGTCCGAATACATAACCGGACTTCCCACCGGCAGCCCGGAAGCGAGCCGCGAAACTCTTACACCTCTCCCATCCAGCACTTCCGAGAGAAATGATGCCGTAGCATCGCTCTCCACATCAGTATTCAGCGCCAGCAACACTTCTTCAATTTTTTCGTTTTTAATCCGTTCAACCAGTTCCGTCACCCTGAGATCATCAGGCCCTGTGCCGCGCGCGGCCGATATCTTGCCCATAAGCGCGTGATATTTTCCGTCGTACGCCCCGGAACTTTCAAGCAGCATGATTTCTCCCGGATGTTCCACGACACATAACATCTTCGCGTTCCTCCCCGGATCGGTGCATATACGACAGGGGTTGCGCTTGACACTGGTGATCATCCCGCAAACCGAACAACAGCTCAACTCCCTGTAAGCGGCCTGCATACTCCTGCCTACGTCACGAAGCAGACCCTCCTTGTCCTCAACCAGCTTCACAGCCATACGTTCAGCCGACCTCCTTCCTACGCCCGGAAGACGCGCCAGAGAAGCGACAAGGGTCTCAAAAGTATTCGGAGGTACAGCCACAATCTACTTGCCGAGAAGTTCGGAGAGTCCGTCCATGCCGCCGGTAAGTTCAGACATCTGCTTCCCTGCCTTGTCCTTGGCCGCCTTCAGCGCTCCGTTCACCGCCGCAGTCAAGCCCTTCTCAACTTCCTTCTTTTTCGATGCATCCAGCATCTGCGAATCAATCCAGATATCTTGAATGGTCATGTCGCCTCTCGCAGTAACTTTCATCTTTTCCGACCACGTATACGTCACTGTCTCTTTTGCAAGCTGCTTCTGCATCTTTTTCATATTCTTCCGCATAGATGCCGCCTGCTTCATCATATTCATCATGTTCGCCATATCTATCTCCCACTTTTTTCACACACTGTCAAAGCTAACACCAAATACCCCTCTCCCCAAGTACAGCAGGTTGTTCCCCAATCTGCAGCCCTTCCGCGCCCTTTAGCGCCGCGCCCGCCGTAGCTACCTGAGCGAAGGCGCGGTTGGATATTGGATATTCTCCCCCTCCCCATATCCCTTTCCCCTCAACTAATAACCAATGACATCCCTATTCCTTCACATCAATCACACTCCCGTTAAAGGTCTCCAGGGTCTTCTGCACCGCCGGGTCTTCAAGCAAATCCTTTCTCGTCATCTTTCCTTTTTTTCCCTTTTTATCCTGCATCGGCCCTGCTTCTGACTCCTTCGACTCCTGTTCCGGCTCCGGCTCGCTTCCCTCCTGCGCCGTATCAGTCACCTCAAACACAGCCCTGACTTTCCTCTTCAGTAAAGAACCCACCGCTCTTTCCAGGGCATTGCGGTTCCTTGTATTCTCAAACCTCTCTATGCCCTTTGCGCCCTCCGGTTGGAATCCTATAGTAACCGAATCCTCACCCACAGCCAGAGGCCTTGCATCTTTCAATACACTTCTGACAATCACCGCCATCTTTGCAGCATGCTCAACAACATCATTCCATTTGGATTTCAGCTTCTGAAGTTCGGCTCCACTGTCCCGCTCAAGGCCGGCCTGCTTTCCACCGGTTGGCTCGTTACCATTTTTCGCGCCTTGACGCATCTCAGGTTGCTTTGTGGGATTTGATGGCCCGTACGAACCAGTAGATTCATTGACAACAACGCCGTTTTTTTTGCCTCCGTTTTGCTTCATCTCGTTAATCATGGCCATTATCTGGCCAAGCGAAGCAACACCCGCTGCGCGACTGCATCGTATTAACGCGGTTTCAAGAAGCGTCCGCTTCGAAAGCGCATAGCGCATCCGGTGCTCCGCATCAATAAGGATATCGGTAAACCGAAGAATCTTTTCAGTGTCGGTTTTCTTTGCCTGAGCCCTCAGCGATTCAATTTCTTCGGACATCAGGTCCATTGTTTCCGCGTCTTTCCCCACGTGCATACACACAAGCATATCACGGAAATACTCAACCAGATCCAGCGCCACCCGCTGCAGATCTTTCCCGCCTTTGTCAAGCTCATCCACACACCGGAGGATATCAGGAATTTCCCCGGATATAATGTAGCCCGCAAGCTGATGCATTATGCTTCTTGACGCCAGCCCGAAGACCGAAAGCACATCGTCTTCTCCGATCTTCTGCCCCTTGAACGACACAAGTTGATCCAAAGCAGACTCCGCGTCCCTCAATCCGCCTTCCGAGGCTCGCGCTACGGCAAAAAGAGCTCCATGGTCGGCTTCAATCTTCTCCTCCCGGCAAATTGCCTCGAGTCGCTCTACAATAAGCTGCACAGGAATACGCCTCAGATCAAATCTCTGACAACGCGAAAGAATGGTAGGCAGAATTTTCTCCGGCTCGGTAGTAGCAAAAATAAATTTCACATGCGGCGGCGGTTCTTCAAGAGTCTTTAGAAGCGCATTAAAGGCTGCGGCGCTGAGCATATGCACTTCGTCTATGATGTATATCTTGTAGTTCCCTTTGGTGGGCGCATATTTAACAGTCTCTCGCAAGTCCCGGACCTGGTCCACACTGTTGTTCGAGGCCCCGTCTATTTCCTGGACATCCAGGCTGGAGCCAACGGCAATTTCCCTGCAGGCATCACATTTATCACAGGGAGTCACAGTCGGTCCCTCTTCACAATTGAGAGCCTTCGCAAATATTCGCGCGATTGATGTCTTGCCAATGCCCCGGGGTCCGACCAGCAGGTAAGCGTGCGCGAGCCTGTCGCTTTCTATAGCATTTTTCAGCGTGCCCGTTACG
>CAYSRM010000194.1:0-3020 GCA_964433435.1 uncultured Victivallales bacterium | reverse complement strand
AATTTGAAAACAGAAAAGTGAAAGGCGAAGTTGTGCTTGTTGTGGCAGGCAATAACCCGAAATTCGCGGCTTGTCTTTAACCCGCATATCTCACAGAATTCCTGCTGCGAGCGCGGATACCGCCACTGTGACGGCGCGAATTGGCAAAACGCCAGATTGCAGTATATCTATACGGCTGCTCCGGCGTTTTATCAATTTGCGCCCCCGCAGCAGCACTCTCCATGCTCTCGCTAGAAAATTCCGTGAGATATGCGAGTTAAATGGGCAACAGGAGATGCGGTGCAGCATGTCAGTAGAACACTCAAATGTGCGGGTCAAGGGCCTATTGCCAAAATCAACGTGAAAGTGGAACTTTAATGGTTGCCTCTTTGCGCTTTCTCCATACATTCATCTCAATATCCGCTTGATCCGGTGCACTTTTGGGCTAAACTCTGTTACACCTTAGAAGAAAAATGGCCGGATAAAGGGAGAAGAAAAGGAACTTCAGCCTGTTGCCGGCGACTCTATCCATCGCCTGTTGATGACAAATCGATAATTTGAGCAGTTGGAATAACAAAACATTGAAGTCCAGAGAAAATACTGACACGGTCGCTTTGAAGACAGAAGCCCCCGAAGAGATAAGCGGCACTGTAGAAAAGCTCATATACCGCTCCGAAGAGACCGGTTATACAGTATGCGCAGTTAAAATGCCTGAACGCGACGAGCCGGTAACGGTAGTAGGCCGCTGCCCGGCAATATGGATGGGCGAGAATATCAAGGCTGAAGGCCAGTGGATCCGGCACAAGCGCCACGGCTTCCAGTTCCAGGCCAAAGAACTCCTCTGCATCGCCCCTACCTCATCAAAGGGCATCGAACGTTATCTTGCCAGCGGTATGATCAAGGGAATCGGCAAAGTTAACGCCCACAGACTGGTGAACGAATTCGGTGAAGACACCCTTCGAGTCATAGATAAAGAATCACAGCGCCTGGAAAAAATTGGCGGCATAGGTCCGGCCCGGCGCAGAATGATAAAGGAGTCCTGGAACGAACAGAAAGCCGTCAGGGATATAATGATTTTTCTGCAATCCCACGGTGTGGGCACCGCGCAATCAGCAAGGATATACAGGACCTACGGTCAAAATGCAGTGTCAATAATCAGCGAAAACCCGTATAGGCTCTGCGCCGACATATGGGGAATCGGTTTCAAGACAGCCGACAAAGTGGCCATGAGCATAGGTCTACCGCACGACTCGCCTGCCCGCGCCAGGGCCGGAATTGTCTACGTGATGTCCACGCTGACTGAAGAAGGGCATTGCTATTCGCCCCTTCCGGAACTTCTCTTGAAAGCCGAAGAACTTCTCGGAATACCTGTCGAAACGCTGAACACTGCCGCAGGATACGAAATTAAGAAAGGTTCTCTTATCAAGGACGACGACAGGATATATCCAGCATCCCTGTATGCCGCCGAGACGGGAATTGCTGCGCGCGTTGCAAAATTGAAGAATACGGATTGCCCGGTCAAGCCTGTGGAGGTAGAAAAAGCGCTTAAGTGGGCAGAAAAGATGATGGGTATATCTTTCGACCCAACTCAGCGCAACGCACTGTCAATGGCCTTGAACGAGAAGATATCCATTATCACCGGCGGACCGGGAGTGGGCAAAACAACAATAATAAAGGGGCTGGTCGAAATCTTCAGGGCAAGACACCAGAGGGTCATGCTTGCGGCGCCGACAGGACGCGCGGCCAAGCGGATGGAAGAGGCCACAGGCCAGGAAGCCAAGACAATCCACCGTCTGCTAAAATTCATTCCCCGTCTCGGTCATTTCTCACACGGGCCTGATAATCCGCTTGATTGCGACGTTGTCATTCTTGACGAAGTATCCATGGTGGACATATCGCTCATGCACTCCTTCCTTCAGGCTCTGCGGGACGAGTGCATCCTGGTTCTAGTCGGCGATATCGACCAGCTTCCCAGCGTCGGACCGGGCAACGTGCTGGGAGATTTCATCTCCTCGCGGGTTGTGCCCTTTACGAAACTGGAAACGATTTTCAGGCAGGAATCAGGCGGATGGATTGTGCGCAACGCACACAGAGTAAATAACGGCGAACCGCTTCTAATGTCCGCAGGCGAAGAAAATTCGGATTTCTATTTCATCGAAACTAATGATCCTGACAGTGTCGTTCAAAAAACAATCGAGATCGTTACCCAGCGGATTCCAGAGAAATTCGGATTCGATCCGTTAAACGAGATCCAGGTTCTGACCCCAATGCGTAAAAACCAGCTTGGCGCCGAAAACCTTAACCATGTTCTTCAGCAGGCGCTGAATCCCTCCGGCCCCTCAATCCGCAGGTTCGGCAGAGATTACAGGCTGGGCGACCGTGTAATGCAGATCCGCAATAACTATGAGAAGGAAGTTTTCAACGGAGATATCGGGCGGATAGTGGAAGTGAAGACCGAAGACCAGGAGCTTCTCATGGACATTGACGGGCGCAGAGTTCAATACGATTATACCGACCTCGATGAATTGATACACGCGTATGCCTGCTCAATACACAAGTCGCAGGGCAGCGAATATCCCGCCGCCGTGGTCCTGATGACCACCCAGCATTATCGTATGCTGCAGAGAAATCTGCTCTATACCGCTCTTACACGAGCACGAAACCTGGCCTGTCTCATAGGTTCCAAGAAGGCAGTCTATATAGCCATCCGCAACAACAAAATCCGTCTGCGCCGCACTGCCCTGAAAGAAAGGCTTGAGACAACCTTGGAGCAAACCACAAAATCATAATCAAGCCCGGAACAGATGACTCCACATTTAGCCCGCATATCTCACAGAATTTCGTAGCGAGGGCGTGGAGAGTGCTGCTGCGCTCGCAGCAGGAATTCTGTGAGATATGCGGGTTAGCGAACGAAGCTGCCGGGCGTAAATCCTCGTCTGATAACCTGGTCATGTGCGACTCAAAAAAAAACGGGGCGATCAGAAAACGTAATGAAGAAGCTATTGACGAAGCATCGGTGTTAATTGCATTCTCTTCTGCAT
>CAYSRM010000193.1:0-3024 GCA_964433435.1 uncultured Victivallales bacterium | reverse complement strand
CGGTCTGCATCCTGCTAACTCTGCTGCATCTGGGGATCCAGGATATGCGGCTCGGACCATCCCTGCCCGCATTTGTCGGTCCGAATGTGCTGAACGTATTGGTCGAAAACTTCAACCTGATGCCGATCGGCACACCGGAAGAAGATCTCAAGGCAATGCTTGGAAAGTAAATTCAAACGATGTTGTGCCTTTCCGCAAAGGCGGGGCAGGTGATTGATTAATTGGACACAATTCTTTATAAAGGAGGTTTAGGCCAACTTGCAGGTTGTGGGGCGGGGTTGTACATATGGCGTGTATGGGAGCTTGTTTGTTTAGGGATCAGGATTGCATCCGGGAAGGAGTGGGATGAGAACCCGTGGGTTCATTTTTGAAGGCGTTGCTTCGTTTTCCCTTCTCGTTCTTGTTCTCATCGCATACTGGCGTCTTTTCTTTAACGGATTTGCTTATGACGACTACCTGGTAATTGTCAATAATCCGCACATTGTCACGGCCGACCTGAAAAATCTGTTGTTCTCATCAGATTACTTTGCTTTGTCGGGGGAGGGCAGTTATCGGCCTGTTGTGACGTTTGTTTACAGCATTGTGGCCCGTTTGTTCGGTCGCGAGCCGATGGCGTTCCATGGAGTCAGCATGCTGTTCCATGGCGGGACCGTGTTTCTTGTATTGGTTCTTTGCCGACGTATTGGTCTGGGCCGATGGTCTCTTCTGGCCGCGGCAGGTTTTGCGGTGCATCCTGTTCTGACCGAAGCAGTATGTTCGACGGCTTTTCTGGAAGACCTGCTGGCCTCATTCTTTGTTCTTTGCGGGATTCTGTGTTTTCTTAAGGCAGTAAAGAAGGATGCGCCAGGCAGGAAAGCCGTTGCGTGGTCTGCGGGCGCAGTTGCGGCTTTCTGGCTGGCGGTATTCTCGAAGGAATCGGCTCTGTCGATGTTGGCGCTTGTTTTTGTCGCCATGCTGCCGGGCCTGAATTTGAATGTGCGATGGCGGCGGATGGTGGCGCTTTATGCTGTCCTGGCGTTCGCGGCGGCTTTTTACGGATGGATACGTTTCTTTGTGTTGCCGGGGCACGGAAGCGAAGCCGAGAGGCTCGGTGGGGGTGTGCTGCAGTCATTGTGGCAGACGTCGGGAATTTTTGCCGACTACATTGACCGGTTGATTTACCCGGCGACTCTTTCCGTACGAAGGTCTGCTTCATTGCCGGGTGATCCTGCTGCGGCTAATCTGTGGCTTTCGGCTGCAGTGCATGTTTTTCTGTTTGGAAGCGCAGTTTTTGCCTGGCGGCGTGTGCCGGTTTACAGTTTTGGTATTCTGTGGTTTTACATTGCGCTCAGCCCTACGTCAAACATTGTGCCTTTGTTTGTGCCTGCGGCTGACAGGTATCTTTACCTTCCTGCTGTCGGGTTTCTTATTGCACTGGCCGGGCTTACGCGGCAGGTGTATTCCTCGAAGATAATGTTGTCGCGTATGATTGTTCTTCCTGTTATCTTGCTTTGTGCAGCATGGTTAGCCCGCACTATTGATCGTGTTCCTGACTGGCGGAACAACCGCACCCTGTGGAGCTACGAGTTGAATATTGATCCCGGGAACGCGGAAGCTTTGACCGAACTTGCGGTGTACTCAAACAGCAAGGGCTGGCATGACAGGGCGGAGGCTTATGCCCGCAAAGCTTTGAGTCGCGAGGGGGCCGGTGTGATGGCCCGTTTAGAGCTGGGCAAGGCGTTGCTGAGACAGGGGCGGCTGAAACAAGCTATTGAGGCGCATGAACAGGTTCTGTCTAACAGAAAGTTGCCGAAGAGGGTATTGTGCTCGGCGCTTATGGACATGGCTTATGTTTACGAGAGGAAGGGCCGGAAGGAAGATGCTGCTGAGCTTTACCGGAAGATCCTGAATGTTGCCCCTTATTCAGGCTTGTCTGTTCGAGTCTCAATACGGCTTGGAATGTTTTACGCTGAAAGCGGGGATCACAACGCTGCTCTGGATGTCTGGAGATTGGGATTGAAAAAAGCCCCGGGGAATGAAATATTGAAGCACAACATAGACATTGCCGAGAGAAGGATATCGTGGGGAAAAGGCCGGAATGATTGATATAGTTAAATGTCTGCGTATGTTGCTTGAGCGTATGTCACGATTCGGGGCAGTGCGCATAAGCAGATTGATATGTTTGCACGTTCTGGTGGCAGGTTTCTGTGTTCTTTGCATCGGCTGCCGGTCTGTTTCAGATTACAGAGGAGAGGCTGATGCGGCTGCGTCCGGGCTGATATCCATGGCGCAATCCAATGAATTCGGCAAGATTGAAGAGATTAATATTGATCCGGTTGCTGAGACGTTGCGGCGCAGGCTGATTGAATCCCAGGATCTGACATACCGGGAACTTGCTTCGCTTGGGACGCGGGCTCTGGCTGATAACGAGTACTGGCAGAAAGCGCGGCACCTGGACGGCTCGGTTACCAATAGCGAGCAGATGGCAGTGGACACGGTTGTTTCGTTGAAGCTGGTTGATTGCATGCAGATTGCCGCTGGAAACAGCCCTGAATTCCAGGCTGCAAAGGAAGAACTTTATAAGGCTGCCCTTGCTCTTGACCTGGAGCAGAACCAATTCAGGAATACTTTCCAAGCTATGGTTTCAGGAGACTACGATCTGGATCTTTCAGACGGGGAAGACGTGGGTTTTGCGGGTCATTCGTCGGATTTCAGTGTGACCCGGAAATTTATGACCGGTGTTGAACTCAGCAGCAGACTGGTGCTGGATATAGCCAGTCTTTTGACACAGGACCGTGGTTCTGCATTTGGAGTTGCTGCTGACGCCGGGATTACTATTCCGCTTCTTCGCGGATCAGGCCGGAAAGTTGTCGGTGAGCCGCTCAAGCAGTCATGGCGTAATCTGCTTTATGAAGTGCGAAGCTTTGAAAGATTTAAGCGGACTTTTGCTGTGGACATAGCTCAAAGGTATCTTGGCGTTCTAGAGGAGTATCAGCAGACGCAATATGTGGAGGAGAACTACAAGCGGCTCCGGGCTTCATCCCG
>CAYSRM010000192.1:0-3162 GCA_964433435.1 uncultured Victivallales bacterium | reverse complement strand
GAATTGCAGCCTTTCAGGCTGCCGGACTCATCTTCGTCTTTCCGTCACCAACAACAATATTAGACAGTCTGGTTTGGTTAATACAACAAGCGGCCTATCCGGGTGTTTTCTGTGGCGGGTCAGTTTCAGTTCAGCGATCTGTATGGAGGTCATGAACGTATGAAAAAGTTAGCAGTATGCGTTAGCACTGAGCAACCCGTATTTCGTAAGTCATTAATAGAAAAAGAAATGCTCGGGGCGGGACTCGAACCCGCAAGGGATTTAACTCCCACTAGGCCCTCAACCTAGCGCGTCTGCCAGTTTCGCCACCCGAGCGCGAGCAGAAAATATAGCGGACTCCCGGCAGAAGCGCAAGGGGGAATGCTGAGTATTGTAGCCGTGGCGCGAGGCACTCGCTGGCGCGGAAAAACAGGTGGGAATTTATATTTAGCTCGCGTTGCCGGGATTTGGTGATACCATAAGCAGGCTGCGCCCGATTTCGGTTCATGAATAATGCGAGTTAGAGAGGGAAATATATGGCGATTTTAATTGCTACAAGAAACAGGCACAAGCTTGAGGAAATTCGCGGGATTCTTGCAGGCAGCGGGATTGAGTTACTGGGGCTGGACGACTGTGAAGGAATTCCAGAAGTTGAGGAAGATCGAGACAGTTTTGAGGGCAACGCTATGAAGAAAGCTGAAATTTCCGCAAAGGCTACGGGACGACTTGCAATGGCGGATGATTCCGGCCTGGAGGTTGACGCTCTGGGCGGCGCGCCCGGTGTTTATTCAGCAAGGTATTCAGGCGAACCGGTATCTTATCGGCGAAATAATCAGAAGTTATTGAAGGAAATGGATGGCGTTTCCGATCGCCAGGCCAGGTTTGTATGTGTTGTGGCTTTATGCGGCCCGGGCGGCGAATGCCGCACTGTGCGCGGCACATGCGAGGGAGTCATTGTCGAAGAACCGAGGGGCGATATGGGGTTTGGCTATGACCCGTTATTTGTCGCGGATGGTGAATCGAGGACTTTTGCCGAGATGGAGGAGGCTGAAAAGAACAGGTTATCGCATCGCTACAGGGCATTTGAGCGAGCAAAAGAGGAATGGGGAGATCTTTTGCGGCAAGCTTGAATTTGACATCCAGGTTTAAACCGCATATCTCACAGAAGTTCTGCTGCGAGCGCGGAGAGCGCCACTGCGGGGGCACGAATTGGCAAAACGCCAGATTGCAGTATGTCTATACGGCTGCTCCGGCGTTTCACCAATTCGCGCCCCCGCAGTAGCGCTCTCCACGCTCTTCCGCCGGATGGCGGACAGGCAGCTACGAAATTCCGTGAGATATGCGGGTTAATCATGGTAGCGGTTCGTATAGGGTGGGGCATTCGTAATTCTTTTATATATTGTCTCGTCCGGCGAAACTCTTCCTGTTTTTCTTGCCACTCTCTTGACAAAGTCGGTTTCGGTCTGGAATAGCCTTTGTTTATCTTGAAGATCCCTGGCATCGTTTTCCAGGCGTTGGTTTTTTTCTTCGAAGGACGCTTTTGTTTTCTGCATTTTCCGCAATCGCTGGCAGCGCGGCATGAAGAGGCATATTACGCCGAAAATTACAAGGGCGACAAGCACCCCCCAGGCGAATTTATATATTGCGCCCCAGTAGTTCATGTTGCTCCTGTATCCGGCGTGTTTTTCGGGCTATTAAAAATATAGCCAGCTTATATTGTGCCGCCATACACGGCATCGTCTGCCAGAAGTTCTTCGATTCTCAGAAGCTGGTTGTACTTGCAGATACGGTCGGTTCGGC
This sequence comes from uncultured Victivallales bacterium, assembly GCA_964433435.1. Taxonomy (GTDB): domain Bacteria; phylum Verrucomicrobiota; class Kiritimatiellia; order UBA8416; family CAYSRM01; genus CAYSRM01. Next base: position 1,383 of record CAYSRM010000192.1, on the reverse strand, counting down.
ACAGTGAGCCGGTTTTAATCTGACCGGCGTTCATTGCGACGGCGATATCCGAGATGGTTGTATCTTCGGTCTCGCCGGAACGATGACTTACAATTGCTGTATAGCCAGCTCTGAATGCCATGGACATAGCGTCAAGAGTTTCCGTGAGGGTGCCGATCTGATTGACTTTGATCAGAATTGAATTGGCGATCTTTTTCTCAATGCCTTTGGACAGGAATTTAGTATTTGTAACGAACAGGTCGTCGCCGACGAGTTGAACTTTGTCGCCGAGCTTCTCTGTCAGAGTCTGCCAGCCGTCCCAGTCATTTTCGTCCAGGCCGTCTTCGATGCTGACTATAGGGTACTGGTCCATCCATTCACTGTATAGATCGGCCATTTCGGCGGGTGTGCGCCTGGAGTTATCGCTTTTTTTGAAAACGTATTTTCCTTCGTCCGCGTCGAAAAATTCGCTTGCCGCTGTATCCAGCGCGATAAAAATTTCCTCGCCGGGCTTATAGCCTGCTTCTTTTATGGCCTTGATAATTACCTGGAGCGCCTGTTCGTTGTTTTCCAGGTTGGGTGCGAAGCCGCCTTCGTCGCCGACGGCGGTGCTTAGATTCATATCTTTCAAAACTCCTTTCAGAGCATGGAAAACCTCTGCGCCCATTCGCAGCGCCTCGCTGAATTTGGATGCTCCTTTCGGCATAATCATGAATTCCTGTATATCCACGGGAGCATCAGAGTGGGCGCCTCCGTTCAGGATGTTCATCATCGGTACTGGAAGAACTTTAGCGTTTGTTCCGCCTATATAGCGGAAAAGGGGCAGGCCTGAAAATGAGGAGGCTGCCTTGGCGCATGCCAATGAGACAGAAAGTATGGCATTTGCGCCCAGGTTTTTCTTGTTAGGTGTGCCGTCAAGTTCGATCATCGACTGGTCGATGGAGGCCTGGTCGACAGCATCGAAACCCATGATTTCAGGAGCTATGATTTCATTTACATTTTTTACGGCCTTAAGAACGCCTTTGCCGAGGTAGCGGTCTTTGTCGCCGTCCCGGAGTTCTACTGCTTCGTTTTCGCCTGTGGATGCTCCCGAGGGGACGGCTGCATAGCCTATATCGCCTGATTCAAGGCAGACTTCTGTTTCGATTGTGGGGTTGCCTCTTGAGTCCAGTATTTCCCTTGCGCGCACATCAACTATTGATGACATATTATTTCTCCCGGTTATTTTGAAAATTATATAGAATTGCCTCTTAACCTGACTTATTCATGAATAAGTCAAGCCAATCGGCTACTGACATTTTCACAATATAGAAACGTACATCATTAGCTGTGTCGGATGCAAGGGGAAAGCGGGAGAGGCGGGGGGAAGGAGAGAAAGTCATTGGTCATTTGCTCGCTTTGCTC
>CAYSRM010000191.1:0-3166 GCA_964433435.1 uncultured Victivallales bacterium | reverse complement strand
GGAGGGAATGAAGGCAGCCAAGGAGGCTTGCGGGTATTTTGCCAAGGAGTAAGGGGGGAAGAGTGTGGAACGTGGGGTGGGGCCCCGATCATTCGATGGGGTTGGCTTCGCCAAGAAGGGGGAGAGAATATCCAATGATGAAGGGTGGGTTTTAAAAGGGAAGACAGAAGAGGGGGGGACGGCGCAGAGCACCGTCCTACTTTGGTGGGTATGTGGGCTGTAGTCAGTGGTTTGTGAGTCGTAGTCTGTTATTCGCGGGAGGGGCGAGAGTCATCTTGCACGTATAGTGAGGAGGTTTTGTGATGAGAGATAGGAAAGTTGCATTGGTAACCGGGGCCGGGCGCGGCATTGGCCTTTCAATAGCCGGAAGTCTTGCAGCCGAAGGTCTTGATATTGTGGTTTGTGATATACACGCAGCCGCAGATGTTGATGAAAACCTTAAGACCATAAAAGAACACGAAGCCGAGGTTCTCTATTGCAGGGCTGATGTGTCTGATTCTGAAGCAAGAGAACGGATGCTTAATGAAATACGCGAGCATTTCGGCAGGCTTGACGTGCTTGTTAATAATGCCGGAGTGGCCCCGAAAGTGAGAGCTGACATCCTGGAAGCGACAGAAGAGAGTTACGAACGGGTCATGAAGATCAACCTTCAGGGTCCTTATTTCCTGACCCAATCAGTTGCCCGTTGGATGGTTGAGCAGCGCGAGAAAAGTTCTGATTTTGAAGGTTGTATTATAAATATATCGTCTATTTCTGCTACTGTAGCCTCACCCGGACGCGGGGAGTACTGTGTTTCGAAAGCAGGCGTCAGCATGGCAACAAAGCTGTGGTCTGCCAGGTTAGGCGAGTATGACATTCCGGTATACGAGATAAGGCCGGGTATTATCATGACCGACATGACAAGCGGCGTTAAGGAAAAGTATGACAAGCTGATAGCCGATGGACTGCTGGTGCAACAGCGATGGGGCCTTCCCGAAGACATCGGCAAAGCCGCGGCAGCTCTATCCAGGGGGGATTTCAGGTACTCAACGGGCCAGGTTGTTATGGTTGACGGCGGATTTTCGGTGGACCGGCTTTAGCTTGATCTACTCATGAAAAAGCCAAGCAAGTTGTAAGCTGTTTGGATGGGGCGCTATGTGTTTAAATTGTCGAGCAAAGTTTTTTACATGTGTGGCATGGTCCACACCGAATGGGGAGAGCTTGGCGTTTTTCATGAGTAGATCAGGTTAGCCAGCAATAATTGGCAGGGAGCGTGTTTCTAATCTTGCTGGCGCTCCTCATTCTCCTTTATATTTAATACAGCAATGAATGGAGATCGATATGAGCAATGTGTTTGAAAACACGATGAAGCAGATTGAGCGGACGGCGAAAATGGTTGGCATTGACCAAAGGTATCCGGGGAGCCAGTTTGTGGAAAGGATGCGCGAACCTGACAAGGTTATCATGTTTCGCGCCACCCTGCTTAAGGATTCAGGCGAAATAGAGGTGTTTCTATGTTACAGGGTTCAGCACAGCGATGTACTGGGCCCTTACAAGGGCGGGATCAGATTGAGTCCGCTTGTTGATCTTGAAGAAGTCAAGGCGCTTGCAATATGGATGACAATGAAAACTGCGCTTGTGGACATACCCTTTGGCGGCGCCAAGGGCGGCATTGCTGTGGATCCCAGAACTTTGAGCGAATCTGAAACCGAACGGCTGGTGCGGAAATATGCGCACAGACTGGTCAATGACATTGGGCCCAACATTGACGTTCCCGCTCCCGACATGGGCACGGGTTGGCGTGAAATGGCATGGATTTATGACGAGTATCGCAAGCATTGCGACGCTACACCGGCTGTAGTTACAGGCAAGCCTGTTGAACTGGGCGGGTCCGAAGGAAGAATGGCTGCAACCGGTAACGGTGTGGTTTGTGTTATGCTTCAGGCGGTTGAAGAGATGGGGCTCAAGGACTATTCGGTTGCTATCCAGGGTTTTGGAAACGTCGGACGAAGCGCCGCGTTGTCTTTGAGCTCAAGAGGCGTACGGATTGTCGGGATTGCCGATGTTACCGGGGCGGTTTACAATGCCGGTGGACTTGATATTGAGGCGTTATGCGCCCATGTTGACAGTACTGGCGGGGTTACAGGGTTTGACGGGGGCGAGCTGCTGGATGACATTATAACCTGTGAGTGCGACGTGCTTTTGCCTTGTGCTGTAGAGAATGTCATTTGCGGTAACAACGCATGTGACGTGAAAGCCTGCCTGGTTGTTGAAGGGGCTAATGGTCCTACCACACCTGAAGGCGATCAGGTATTGGCGAAAAAGAACGTCGTTGTGGTTCCCGACATTCTGGCCAATGCCGGAGGTGTTATTGTTTCCTATTTTGAATGGGTACAGAATCGCGAGGGTTTTTACTGGGACGAGCAGATGGTTAACGAAAGCTTGTACAAAAGGCTTGAAAAGGCATATCGCAGAGTTGTCCAGGAGGCCAGCGAGAAGGATCTTTCATTGCGCGACGCTGCATACTGTCTTGCTCTCGACAAGGTTGCAAGAGCTACCATCGCCCGCGGGATTCAATGAGGGGCAGTAATGCCGAGTCCGCAGAGCGGGACGATCTCTTTGAACGAGGTCTGGTTGAGCTGGAAGATGGTGAACCCGCCTGTCCCGTATTTTCTCGTGACCTTGATTTTTTCGATAAGAGAATGGATGTCGAACGGTTTTTTCCATGTGCTGAGTCCGATTCCGGGATAAAGAGAAGCTTTATTGCTCCACACCCTCTGTTGTTGTACAAGCTGGTCGAACTTGTCAGTAGACTCAGTATAATTCATCGGGCACACAAAATCAAGATATCCGCGCTGGCACCATAGCCGCCAGTCCTGACCTATACTATCGCGGGTAACCGGCCAGTTGGAGAAGACAGCCGCAGATATTTCGATATCCGGCCTGATTTCGCGTGCGCGCCGGCTGACTTGCATCACAACGCGGGTAATGTTGTTTCTTCTGAATTGCAGCCATTTTCTCTTAAGATCCGAGGATTCCAGTTCTTCAGGCCAAAGCTCAATTTTCTGCCCTGCGAAGGTTTCGAATCGGTCGCGACATCCTTCACAGTAGCAGCAATTGCTGTTGGGATAGCGGATATAGTCGAAATGAAGACCGTGCACCGGGTAATTTTCCGCGATTTCAACCA
>CAYSRM010000190.1:0-3195 GCA_964433435.1 uncultured Victivallales bacterium | reverse complement strand
TACGGCGGAGCCGGAGCTTTACAATATTGAAAATGATCCCGGCGAATTGATAAACCGGGCAAAAAATGTCGAATGCCAATCCATAGCAAAGGAGTTGCGCTTTCGTTTACTTGGTTGGATGGAAACCATAGAGGATCCCCTTCTTAACCAATGGACACGGACACAACTCGAAGACGGCATTGTGTGACAAAGCGATCGATTGGCGAAAACTTTACGCCAAACAGAGCTATACGGAAGATTAGCCCGCATATCTCAGTGCACTGTGAAAAGGCGCACTGAGATATGCGGGCTAATCACCGGATTGTAATCACCGTGCCGGCGGGGGAACCGGGTCCTGAACTGGATAAGCCTATGGTTCCGGTGATGAGATTGTCGCCGACGATGCCATTGGTACTCGTCACGCTGGCGCCAATCCTCACGTCTCCCTCGACATAGATAGCAGTTTCGCCTCAGGTGTAGGCTCTGTTGTATGCACTGGCATCCCCATACAGGATACGAACAGTGCCGGCTCCTTTGTCCGGAGATTCGATCGCTATTTTCCCGGCAATATTTGCATTATTATAGTCGCCAATGTTTGCATGGGTGTCGATACTGCCCATGTCTTGCTTCGACTTTATGCCAGACTTCGTCAAAAGGCGGTTTATCTGCGGTTTTATTATTCATATGTCAGTTTGCTACTTACGCGTATCAGTTTGTCAGTTCGCTGCTTCGCCACCAGAGCCTGAGTATTCAAGAAGGTGAGACGTTGAGACTATATTGTGTTGGCGCCAAGTTCAACCAGTTTTCGGTAGGAGATTTCCATGGATTCAAATATGTCCCGGTCGTCAAACGGAATGTCCTGCTCGACAACATACCAGCGGACACCGGTCTGCCTTAATGCTTCCATGATTGGCTGCCATTCCAGATTGCCTTCTCCAATTTCACAGAATGCGGGTTCGCCATTAAGAATTGTATAATCCTTCAGGTGTACAACAGGCATTCTTCCTGCAACTCTTTTTATCCATGTTACAGGGTTGCCGCCCCCTCGCTGCACCCAGTGAACATCTATCTCGGCGCAAAGCTCTGAGGTGTTATCGTAAATATCTTCAAGCAGCGGCCTGTTTCCGAACTTTTCGAATTCGCGATGATGGTTGTGGAAACCGAAACTTATGCCATGGCTCGCGAGTTGCCGGCTTATATTTTCCAGTATGCCCGGCAGTTTTTGTGCTCCCTCAGAATTCATGAGATCCTTTCCCGGACTTCCTAGCGCGACAAAGTTGCACCCGTAGGCTTCAAGCTTTCTTACTATCTTTTCGAGATTGTTTTGACAATTGTCCAGGTTTTCGTGGGTGGCACAACAATAGATGCCGTGAGCGTCAAGAAGCCGCCTTATCTCGTCCGGCTCGAATTCCGGGATAGCGGAAATCTGAACAGCGCGGTAGCCGATAGTCCTCAGCCGCTCCAGGGTTTTATCCAGATCTTCCAGTGTCTGGCAGTGTTTACGGAGGTTGAAAAGTGTAACAGCAATTCTTGTGTCGGGTTCTGGCATGTGTATTCTCCTTTTTTTTATCTTGCAACACGTATCAAGAGAGATCAATACTAACGCGCCTGAGACTAATAAATCAATCCAACTTAGCAAGGATGAATAGAGCATGGGTACAAAGCGAACACTGAATAAGATGTCCAAAACACGGCCTAGGAAGTCAGTTTCGGAAAGACGGCACCGGCTGAAAGCTCAAAAGAAGAGACTGGTGGACCTTGGAATGGAGCCTGAAAAAGTTGAAAAGCTGACTCTCCAGGAAACGCGCGGACTTCTAAAATATCCAAAGAAGGTTAAGGCGTCAGAGGAATAAGCCCGCTATCCCGGCGGATTCAGTCCCACATTTCACGTATAATTCCTGTGACATTGTCCTGGATCATGGTATGAACTGGAGCGTCGTCGGTAGAGTCCTGCGCCAGGTCTTCCCTTTCCATAGACTCGATTACGTCATCGGTGAAAAAACGGGAAAGCTGAGCGTAGCTGTGCCGGTCAGTAAACCTGCGTTTCTTGTGGTAGTATCGGAACGGCCATGTTACGTAAAGGAAGTCTCTGGGGCGGGTCATTGCAACATAGGCAAGGCGCATCTCTTCTTCGATTTCCTCTTCCCTGCCGGTGGACATATCGCTGGGCAGGCAGCCGTCCGCTGCGTGGATCAGGTAGACTACATCCCATTCGCAGCCTTTTGCTGAATGTATAGTCGAAAGAACAAGCCAATCCTCATCCCGGGAAGGCGGCCCGGCCAGGTCTCCCGTTGAAGCAGGGGGGTCAAGTTGAAGATCGGCAAGAAACTTTCGTCTGGACCGGTATCCGGATGCTATGTTTTCAAGGTTCTGGACGTCATTTAATCTTACTCCCGGATTCTCGTAATTTTTCTTGAGCAGGGGAGTGTAGAACTGTGTTATAAGTTCAACCTGGCCGGCAGGCTTGTCGTTGCCCATGCTTGCGAGCTGTTCCATTAGAGTCGCCATTGATTGCAGCATCCCTGCGCTGGCTGCCGGGGCTCTGTAATTCGTAAGGCCTTTCCGGGCATCATAACCGCTATTTGCAATGCTTTGCATAATCTTTGCGGCTGTAGCCGGTCCTACGCCGTCAAACAACTGAAGAAGACGAAACCAGGCTATTTCATCCCTGGGATTCTGAGCCACCCTGAGGAAAGAGATCACATCTTTAACATGGGCTGCTTCGATAAAGCGCAGTCCGCCGTACTTGTGAAAGGGGATATTTCTTCTGCTCAACTCCACTTCGAGAGAATCAGACAAGTAGCCGATTCTGAACAGCACGGCTTGCTTTTTCAAAGGAATGCCTTCTTCGTAATGTTCTAGTATCCGGTCAATCAGGTAATCGCTCTGCTGCCGTTCATCCCTGCACGTAACCAGCTTTGGTTTCTGCCCGCTCTCCCTGTCCGACCACAAATCCTTCGTGTACCTTTCTTTAGCTCCTTGAATAAGCCGGTTGGTCGTTTCGAGCACTGATTTTACTGAACGGTAATTTTGTTCTAGTGTGACGGTTGTGGCGCCTGGAAACATTTTCGGGAAGTCGAGCATGTTGCGGATCGTGGCGGCCCTGAAGCTGTAAATGCTCTGGGCGTCATCGCCCACAACTGTGATATTCCTGTTACGCGTCCGAATGTTCCGGAGGATATCGGCCTGTATGCTGTTGGTGTCCTGGTATTCGTC
>CAYSRM010000189.1:0-3208 GCA_964433435.1 uncultured Victivallales bacterium | reverse complement strand
CAAACAGCCTCTGACCTTTCTCAAAGCTGGATCGGACTTTTTTCATATAACCCACTGATCCAGAGTAAAAAGGCAGGCCCTGTTTGCACCAGTCTCCAATTTCAAGGGCATCGCTACTGGATATTATCGCCGTCCTGTCCCGGTTTACTCTTACGCCGAAATCACCAACAAGATAGACAGGCTCCAGGCCAGGATGCTTTCGATCATACTCGCATTCCAGCCATAATTCATTTTTCCCTTTTCCAACATAGGATGGATCAATCTTAAGCAAACGCAGGGACTGATCAACCCACCAACCCGAATCCATATCCGGTGTCAATTCATGGCCATTGAATACTATGTTGTAACAGTCAGGCTTTTCAATAGCCAGGGACATCACGGACCGGGGAACCTCACGAACATCGATCGAATATTTCAGATGGACAACCTCGGATTTCACGGGGCCTGCTTTATCCTGCATCCATGGCTGCACCATGTGTCCGCCTCTTAGAGGCTCTCCAAGTTTTTTCCGAAGTGAATGGTCAATTTTCAATATGTCTGCGGCGGCGCGCCACCCGCCGCTGCCGATCCTGTGCTCAGGTTTGTCCATAACCAGGCAATTCGGGTCAGAAAGCGAATACGCCCACTTACCATTTAGTTTTCTTGTTCTTTTGGTCTGAAAAGACAGCCTTTTCTTATGTTTCACATCTTTTTGCTTTGGAAAAACAAAAAGCCTGCTGCCAAGCCGCGGCAGGGAAGTCTCAATATAGCGGCCCTTGTTTTTGTTCATTTGACTGGCAGCTTCCGTAATGCCCGTATCAAGATTTACTTCCAGCGGAGCTCCCTTGTACTCCTTCATCAGTTTTACATAAACTTGATCGAATCCGGCAACGCGTTCCCTGGCTCTTGGCGAGAGCTTATCCTTCTGCAGCGATTCCGCAGGGCCGTCAAGTCCCGTATTAGAGATGAAGAGATAATAACTGTCAGTATCTTCCCGTAGACAGTACAACACCTGTGGAATTTCCTCACCATTGCCGCCTGTTATGCTCACCGTCCTGCAGGTCTTTTCCAGCTCAGAAGTCATTGTATCGTCCGCCTTCTGAGTCATGACGCAGATCTGCAGAACCTCTTCGGCCTTGTCGGAACGAGATGCATCAACATATTTCGGCAGGGATTCAACACACACAACGTTTCCTCCCGCCTTTTTGAACCTTTCAAGCAGCTTAAGCACGCTTGACCGTATCGTAGACAGCGGAGGGACAAGTACAGTTGAATACCTGGCATTCTTAACTACCAGCTCAGGCCTTCCCCGTTTCGAACTGATCTTACCGTAGCGCTCAAGAAGGCTTTCGCTGCCGTAGTCAAAATCAAGGTGCGCCTCCAGAAGCTTGTCTCGAACCTTCCGGAGCATCCCGTTGACAGCTTGGACTTCGGGCATCAGTTGCCAGTTATCCGGCCCCGCATAAGGCCAGACGCTTTCGACCGGATGTATTACAAGTAAATCACGAACCTCTCGGCCGCGGGACATGAAAACATTCAAACGCGCAAAGTAATCTTCCACAATACTGTAAGAATTCCACCATGGTGATTGATAGCTTATGCTCGCAGGATAGTCGCGCTTGGCCTGTCCTTCCATTGTATAATACGAAAGGTGCTGGCATCGGAAATTAATTCCCAGCGCAGTCTGCCAATCGCCGTGAACCTTATGTCCTTCGAACGGGAAATCCCATCCCGTACACCCGTATGTCTCGGTCAGTCTCCATCTTCTATTGAACTGGTTTGCAACCGAGCTAACCTGTTTTGCCGTATCATAATTGCGCCGCCTTTCAGTCAGCAGATCCATCCCGGGGGCCTGCATGTGTTCATAAAAAGGCATACAATCACCGACCGCAGAGACCTGCGATGCAGGAATGTCCTCCGCCATCACGTGCCCCGTAAACATGATACCTTCTTTTTGGCACCATTCACCTATCTGCTTTGCAAATGCTTCAACAAACAGACTGGTGATACAGTCAATATAATTATATCTGGCAGTCGAGAAGCGCCGGCCTTCCACGTGAAAAAACAGTTCTGGAAGATAATGTGTCAGGTCATAGCCATACTTTTGCCTGAACGCCCCTGGAATAGCCTCGGTCCATGGAACCGACTCAAAGTTGCGCCTTAGCCATCCGTACATGGGCTCATCAGTAAAAATGCCGGGAACCGTCTTGCCGAAATCCTCGCCAATCTTCTCCTTGTACGCATCGTGAGTAACTCTTATAAACTCTCTGACTGCTTCAGGATTGAGCGTGTCAAGATATGTAAACCCATTGAAGCGCTCGCTGCATTCGTTGAGTTTGACCTTGAAAATCAAATACTGCTCGCCTTTTTTCAGTGTGGTTTTTTTCGGATTTCGCCCCAGGCGCTTGAGGTTATTGACACTGTTGCCGTCAACCTGACCGGACCAGACTCCAATTACAGAAGAATCAAGATTCTTTCGCGATAATGTCCGGCTGATTTCGAGCACCAGTTTACGACCGCGATACGCGGGGTTACGCGTCACAATACCGCCTGCAAATCCCGAAGGCCATCTATCCTCATCGTACAGCCAGGCTTTCATTCCAAGCTTCTTTGCTTCATCAATGCAGGCGCGCACACAGTCAAACCACTCTTCGGAAAGATAGGGCGTAGCAAGACCCACTCTCGAATGCATAAAAAAACCTCCAAGGCCCATCTTATGCATTATTCGAATCTGCCGCCTCAATTCGTCAGGTTCCAGTTTCCCATTCCAGGACCAGAAAGGGGCCCCACGGTATTCACTGCCTGGATTCTTGATCTCTCTCAATATATCACGCTTCATTATGTCTCCCGGTTAATTTCCTGTAACGGTAACCGACTCCGTGTACGGTTTCAATGCAGGAATGCTTTTCCCTTTGCCCCGTCAGTTTTTTTCTAAGCTTGGCAATATGCTGATCCAGCGTGCGGGTGGTCCCGTAATACTCCAGGCCCCAAACTTTGTCCAGAAGCTCATCCCTGCTTACAACTTCATTAGGCCGATCATTGAAGAAAAGAAGCAGGTTCAATTCCCGCTCTGTGACCGTATGTTTTTTCTTGCCGCTCTTTATACAATACTCTCTGGTATCGACCTCTACCGGCCCGAAAGCAAACCGATGCGGTCTTTTTGATTCACTCTTGCGCTTAACTTTTTCTTTTTCCGCCACGCACCGTCTGAGCACAGCTTCAACTCTAG
>CAYSRM010000188.1:0-3217 GCA_964433435.1 uncultured Victivallales bacterium | reverse complement strand
CCTGTTCGGCAGCCCGGGAGATGGATTGAAAAGGATTCTCCTGTGTGCCTGGATTCTTATCGTTGCCATCAGGCGAAACAAAGAATTCTGCAGCGTGCATGAATGGAACCTCCCCTATACATATAGCAAATATTATCACCAGCGATTTATAAATATTCATTGTGCTACTCCGGGTTTGACTGGGTGTATGCCTGGTAAGAGGCCAACCAGGCTGATGTCGTCGATAAAGACAGTTCCTGGGGCGTTCTTAGTGAATGAAAGGGTTGCTTTGTCCACGTTTTCACCGGTGGCAAAATGGATGCGCATGTACTGCCAACGGGCGCTTTTCATCGATTCCGTAATGACCATTTCTTCAGAAAGTCCGGCTACGCTTAATGTTACGGTAGCGTCTGACTCTGTTTTGACCCAAGCTCCAGCTTCGTACTTACGATTGGGACGCAAGCCTATGATTTCCTGAGAGATGCCGTCCGGCGCCTTCCCCTTCAATTGGACGCTGTTGCCAATGATGGAATTTCGTTCTTTGTACGATAAGAGAATGTTTCCCTTTCCGTTGATCACCTCTGCGGAGCGGGCGCCGGTCGGAATCCAGGGGCCGAGTGTTTTCTCGTACTGGATCCAGTCAAAAGAACCATGGCGAACAAGGTTCCTCAGAGGCGTGTCCGAGAGTTCGTATTCAGGATTTGGCGGATTGACAAAGTCGTGGCCGGGCTTCCATGATTTGCCTGGCGGGTAGGCGCCGACATAGGACTTTCCGCCGGTAATGCCCGGTACGGCAATCCCTTTGTCAGTGCCTTCAATGAATTTGTGAAGATTCTTATGGTTCAAATGGCCGACATGTTTACCGCTGATATTGTTTTTCATTACCAGTTGCGGATGGGACTTGATACTCTCGCCGACCATGTTGTTGATATAGGCGCTGCCGTACATCCAGTCGGCCTTCCACCGGCCCCAGCGGCTGGATTTGCCCAGCATGGTATTGTTAATAACCACATTAAAGAGCGAAGGCTTATTGAGCATGATATCGGCCCACGCGTTATTCCACGTGACATTGTGGTGAACCAAGTGAAAGCTACAGAAATTGTCCAGGTAAATGCCCATCTGGTGTCCCCGTGCCAGGTTGTCGTGGACCCAGTTGTAGCGGTATTCCGTGCCCCCCCCATCCGCCGAGTTTACGTAGGTAGCGCCGAGGTCGTGACAGATGCGCCCCATGTTGAATAGATCATTGTATTGAACAATATGGGCCTGTCCAAACGGCCGAATGCAGTCCCGTCCCGCATCATGGATGGTGTTGTGGCTGATCAGCATTTCCCAGCCCCGTGCCTTGATCGGGGCATCATAGGATCCGCTATAGTTGATGTGGTGAATCCAGCAGTTTATTACATTGTTCCGATACCCGTTTATGGCAATGCCGTTCCCGACAGAGTAGGCGATTTCACTATCCCGAATTGTGTTGTGATGACCGTCTATCAAAATGCCCAGCTTGTCATTGGTATTGTATCCTGTGTTCCCGCCGCGAATATGCGCGATCCAGTACATGCGCAAGTCCTTGAGCAGGCAATGATTGGATTCTTCAAGCCGAATGCTCGCACCTTGGATTTTCAATCCCTCTACGTGGATATAATCCCGCTGGTTCAGGTCAAAGGCCCAGTCGCGGCGCTTGGCTTCAATACGCATTTTGGCGGGGTCTTGCTCTGGTTTCAGGCAGAGGTATAGAGTCTTGGTTTCGGTATCCAGATACCATTCATTGGGCGTATTCATCTGGGATTTTATGCCGCTAATATAAAAGACGCCGCCGTCTCGGTGTGCCGGGCTCATGTTATTGGCAATAGAGCCCTGTTTGGGCAGCGGACCGAGGTGTATTTGCCTTTCTCCGGCTTTGTTGCCTGTAACGATAGCGCTCCAGGTGGTCCATTTACGGCCGGCCAGAGCCCAAACAACGGCCCCTTTCCAATAGTCCTCCGGCGCTTCCGGCAGATGCTTGCATGCAATCAATTTATTGTTGGAACCCTTGTCATACGGCACCGCCTCCCAGTCGAGGGGATCGTTATTTGTTTTGCTTGGCCAGCGCGCTTCAAAGCCGGGGGTGTCATTGATGAATACCTGATTGTGTTGTCCCATATCCCAGTTCATGGATGCTTTCCATGAATTTGCGGTGTCCTTTATCCAGTCGGCAACCGGATCGGTTCCAAGTATAGTCGAGCGTTCGCCAGGCCAGTTGCGAAAGACAATAGGAGCATCAGGCGTTCCCGAATTCGCGGGACGAATCGTTTCGCGATACGTTCCGCATCTTATCAGGCAGGTGTCACCGGGTTTCAATATCCGGGCTGCCTGAGAAATGGTTCGAAAAGGAGCGCTTGCATCTCCTGTGTTGCTGTCATTCCCGTCAGGAGACACGACATATTCTGCAGCGTGCATGGAACATACCCCCCAAAAAAACAAGCGGAATGCCGCAATACATAAATATTGTATCCTCATTTAATGCTCCTTTCACAGCTAGTTCCTGTTGCGGAAAGGCTGCGGACGACACGGAGGTCGTCCCTCCATCAAAAAAACAATAGCGTTTTTCGTTATCATGGAGGGTCGGGCTCCGTACCGACCGCTTTCCGCAACAGGAACTAGCAATGGTTTTTGTCTGTTCAGAAATGAAGGTTATAGCGGATAAAAGGCCCGACACCATGCGTCCAAAAAACAAAGAAATGAAGCTGTCGTTTTTTTCCTTAGGGTTCGCGCAATAATAACTTCGCAGAATTGGGCGTGCAGGCGTCCGGCCGGCAAGGCGCGAAAACGCAGGAATATTCTTGATATTTCGAGTTTTCGCAACGCCGCCGGACGGAATGCATGGGCGTCCAAAATGTGAAGTTATTTTGCGTGGGCCCTTAGCGAGCATGGGTCGCTATCCTTTCCGGCATGGGGATACCCAGATCGCGTTCCAGGTCGGACCATATCGATTCAGGCAGGGCCACCGTAGCACATGCAATTGAATCTCTGATTTCAGCAGGAACGGCAGCGCCATTCAGGGTAACGGCTATTCGTGAGTCGCTCAGACTGTACTGAAGAGACAAAGCGCGGACATCAATGCCGTTTTTATTGCACCATTCATGGATATGCACCGCCCTCTTAACTTGCGTGGCTGTCCATCGGCCCGTCCGGGCGGATGCAATCTGCTGCGGGTCTGCTCCGGTCAGCAATCCCATGGCCAGAGGGGATCCGTTCAGTA
>CAYSRM010000187.1:0-3251 GCA_964433435.1 uncultured Victivallales bacterium | reverse complement strand
CATTATAGCCCCTTTCCCGCATTCCAGAAAATGAGCAATCGCCTGCAGGTACACCTCAGTCTTGCCGCTGCCGGTAACACCGTAAAGCAGGATCGACTGAAATCCGCGTTCTTCAGCGCTGCCATTGCCTACAATGGAATCGAGCGCCTTCTTCTGTTCGGGCATAAGCGACAGGGGTCCGGTCCGGAGCATTCGCCGGTTGAAAAAAGGATTTCTGCGAACCCGTTGCCTTTCCAGATTTAAGACACCCTTTTTCTGCAATGTCTTGATCGGTGAAACGCTGATCCCCAGAGTTTGTCTGAGTTCTGCAACCGGCATCGAATCAGAATTCCGGAGCCGGTCAATCACGGCCCTGTGTTTGTCCGGAAGCGCGCCGACATCTTCATCAGTAAAACCGGGCTTCAGCGATACGACAAGCTGCTCCTTGAAAATCTCGCCGCCGCGCACTGCGCCTGGCAATAACGAACGAATTACACTGCCAAGCGGCGCGCAGTAATAATCAGCAAGCCATCGCGCCAGATCAAGAGCCGCGCCGTTAAGGAACGGATCATCGCCTTCAATATCCGCTATTTCTTTCAATTTACGGACGGCAGAGGAACCGCCAAAACCCACAATATACCCCGTCTTCAAAGAATGCCCGAACGGCACAACCACCCGGCTGCCAATCCGGCAGCGCGCCGAAAGGCTTTCAGGCACCAGGTAATCAAATTCCCGGTCCAGCGAAATATCAACAACCACACTGGCTTTTTTTAAATTGGTCATGCTCCTGTCCATAATAAAAAAGCCGGAAGCATCACACGCTTCCGGCTTTTAGTCAATCTTCTGACTGGTATCAGTGGCCTACCATCCCACCACGCTAACCAGATCCGTGGGCTCCCATTTGTTAGTATCCCAGCCATTATCTGTAATCCACACCGTTGAACCATCAACATACAAACAATTACCACCGCTGCCGGCATGATTTCCACCAAACCCGGTGTCAGTCACATTGCTGATACCATTTTTATCGCACATCACAAGACTTCTCGAGGAAGCCGCGGCGGACATGGGGCCATTATCTGTATTTGTGAACATGTTGTAACTACAGTATTTCTCGCCATCACTCACATTTGTCATGCCCCAGGAAGGCTTAACCTCCCGACGCGCGTCGCTCTTACATTTCAACAGTTTTGTACTCTCGTCCACATATTCACCCATGTCAGTAATCTGATTTGGAAAATGCTCGTCGTGATCCATGGCATACATTGCCAGAGCTTTTCCCATCTGCGAGAGGTTACTGGCACAATGCGCCTGGCGCGCCTTTTCCTGAGCCTTCTGAATAGCAGGAAACAGCATGCCTGCCAGAATACCAATAATGGCGATGACAACCAAAAGCTCTATCAAAGTAAAAGACCGCAAACGAACATTCTTCAGAAACTTACTCATACGTCCTTCTCCTTATTTTTTAACGCACCTATAGAAAAGTGTTAATCTTTTGTACTTTATGGGCTCACATAAGTCAACAGTTTAATTAAAAAATCGGAACGATTTTCTACTTTATGAACATACAGTCTCCATAGCTGTAAAAGCGATAGCCGGATTCAATTGCCTTCCTGTAAGCGGACAGCGCATATTCCTTCCCGGCAAATGCGCAAACCAGCATCAGCAGCGTGGATTCAGGCAGATGAAAATTGGTGAGCATAGCGTCGACAACCCTGAAGTCATAACCCGGATAGATAAACAGCCTGGTCCTGCCTGACCCTGGCGCAATATGCCCGCTCTCATCGGCAACAGATTCCAGGGTCCTCACGGAAGTCGTTCCCACAGCGACCACGCGACGGCCCTCGTCCTTAGCCAGGTTAACCGCCCGGGCGGTATCTTCAGGCATTTCGTAGCGCTCAGCTTCCATGTCGTGCATCTCAACACTGTCAGTCCTTACCGGTACAAAAGTGCCAGGCCCCACATGCAGAGTAACCGGCGCCACCTTTACCCCAAGCGCCCTGATCTGATCCAGTATCGACTCAGTAAAATGCAGCCCCGCCGTGGGCGCGGCTATAGCTCCGGGCGCGCGGGCATAAACAGTCTGATAACGGTCTGAATCAATGGACTCCAACATCCGGTCGTTGGCCGCCCTGCGAATGTAGGGCGGCAATGGGGGCTCGCCCTCGCAAAGAAGCGCCGTTTCCACGTCTGCGCCGTCCTCGACCGAAACTTCTACTGCCCCTCCGGGCGCAACACCCTCCACAAGAAAAGTAAACCGTCCTTCGCCGGCCACAACCCTGATTCCACAGCGGGCGCGGCGCGAAGCTTTGTACATGGCTTTCCAGCGCTTCCCGCCGGCAGGTTCGATAAAAAGCAGTTCGACTCTTCCGCCTGTATCCGCCCGCCGGCCCCTTATACGCGCAGGTATCACCCTGGTGTCGTTGACAACAATGACGTCGCCCTCGCGCAAATGTTTAACAATGTCCCCGGCATGTTCATGCAGAACATTGCCGGAGCCACGTTCAAGAACCATCATGCGCGAATCTTCGCGACGTTCCAAAGGTTTCTGAGCTATAAGCTCCTCAGGCAAATCATAATGGAAACTGTCAACCCTCATTGGCCTATTACTTTAACCAGCGCCCTCTTTTTTCTTTTCCCGTCAAACTCACCATAAAAAATCCGTTCCCAGGGCCCGAAATCAAGCTTACCGCCGGTTACAGCCACAACAACCTCCCTGCCCATCACTGAACGTTTTAAATGAGCGTCAGCATTGTCCTCAAACCCGTTGTGAGCATACTGCGAATGCGGTTTTTCGGGAGCAAGCCTTTCAAGCCATTTTTCAAAATCCGCATGCAGCCCGCTTTCATCGTCGTTAATAAATACCGAAGAGGTTATATGCATGGCATTGCACAACAAAAGACCTTCGGTAATGCCGCTCTTCCTTAAAGCTTCCTCGACCCGGGGGGTAATATTGATATACTCGCGCCTTCGCCGGGTTTGGAACCAGAGTTCTTCACGATAAGTTTTCATTTTGTCTCGCCTCCCTGTTGACGGTTTCAGCGGGATTTCCCGGGGGGCGCCATTTCAAACTGTAAATCGTAGAGTCTCCGGTATACTCCCCCCAGAGATAACAGGTCTGAGTGTGTGCCCTCTTCCACGATTCTCCCCGATTCCATGACATAGATTGTGTGGCAGTGCATTATGGTGCTGAGCCTATGAGCTATTGCCAATACCGTGCGCCCCTCCATCAAGTCATCAAGCGCAGCTTGTACAAGTCTCTCTGATTCCGT
>CAYSRM010000186.1:0-3275 GCA_964433435.1 uncultured Victivallales bacterium | reverse complement strand
AGTGACTCTGACCGGCAGCGTTGACTCGTATGCCGAGAGAGAACTTGCGGCAACCATTGCCAAAGGCATTCGCGGTGTCAAGACCGTGACAAACAACATCATAGTGGATTATGACATAGAACGCACCGATGACGAAATCAAAGACGAGATTGAAAGGAGGCTGGAAAACGACGTACGGGTTGACGACTACATGCTGAATGTGGAAGTTAACGACGGAGAAGTCGAGCTGTCGGGAACGGCCGGCAGTCTTCAGGAAAAGAACCAGGCCATTGACGATGCATGGGTTGCGGGAGTTACTGTCGTGAACGCTGAAGACATCGAGATTAAATGGTGGGCTCGTGACAAGATGCGGCGCACACGCGAATACGGAACAATGACTGACGAACAGCTTGAAGAAGCGGTCAATGACGCATTTGTGTATGACCCGAGGCTGGTGTCTTTCAAGGTCGATGTTCAGGCAAATGACGGGACGGTAACTTTAAGCGGCAAGGTGGACAACCTGGCGGCAAAGAAAGCGGCCGAAAAAGACGCTCGGAATACATACGGTGTCTGGCGCGTGAAGAATAATATAAAAGTGCGGCCGGAAACGCCTGAAAACGAGGAATTAGAGGACCGTGTTACAAATGCCCTGGCGCAGAATCCCTACACGGAAAGTTACCAGATCGTGGTTGAAGCCAGGCAGGGCTGGGTCTATCTTTCCGGAAACGTCAACACTTCGTTCGAGAAAAATGAAGCTGAACGAGTGACTGAAAAGACTAAGGGCGTTGTGGGCGTTGTCAATAACCTTGATTTCGAGCACCAGTGGATATGGAAGCCGGATCGGGAAATTCGCGCCGATGTGAGGGATCAGCTTGAATGGAGTCCCTTCGTTAGTGAAGACAACATTGCCGTTACCGTTCATGAAGGCGTAGTGACCCTGAGCGGGTCCGTTGATTCCTGGAGCGAGCGCGAAGACGCAGAGAAAAACGCCTACCAGGGCGGGGCAAAAGACGTCAGAAACAATCTGGCAGTTGATTATCCGCAATATGGGCCTTACGGGCCGGGTTATTACGGCTCGCCTGCATTTCATGGCCCCGGCTATTACGGCCCTGAATATGAACCGTATGAATAGAATGTAACAACCTGGAAAACAGAGGTTTCAGCAGGATTCGGAGGGCCGGACAGGCCCTCCGAATCTTTTCAAGGTTTGACATCCCGGCTTATAGCGGGTTTTATATGTGTCGTATCGGTTTAGAAAATACAAAAAGCCCGGTTATATCAAGGAGGAAAAGGATATGCTGAGACATGCCAACGCGCTTGTGGGTTATGATTTAAAAACTTCCAGCGGTGAATCGGGGAAAGTTGTCGCCGTTTTTTTTGACGAAGACTCATGGAAGCTCAGGTATCTTGTAGTGGAGGGCGGCAAGTGGCTTTCTTATCGCAACGTTCTTTTGTCGTTAGAAGTAATTGAAAGTATTGACGATGATAATGAAAACATATTTGTGTCGGTTGACGGCAAGAGTGTTATTGAAAGCCCCGATCTGAAAACCGAATTGCCTATTGCGCGAGAGGCGGAACTGCTTCTTGCCAAATATTGGAATTGGGCCCCTTATTGGAAGAAGGAAATGTTACCTCCTTACATAAACAGAAATATCTCCGCCGAAGCCAACGAGAAAAGCAAAGAAGCCACCGAAAAAAGCGCTCAGAAAGAATCACGGCTGCGAAGCATAGAGGAAGTTACCGGTTATTCTGTACATGCCTGTGACAGTGGAGCCGGACATGTTAATAGTCTGATCTATGAAGATGCAGAACATGCTATCCGGTACATTCTGGTCGATACCAGGAAATGGTTTGGCGGCAGAGAAGTTCTGGTTCCAGTAGAAAAGATCGAAAGAGTAAGCTGGTCTTCGAGTGAATTTGTTCTGGAACTGGCTGCCGAACAAATCAAATCTGCTCCCGAGTGCGAATCCCTGGCTTCTGTTTCCAACGAATTTGAAAAAAGAATAAGGGAACATTTCGGGGTATAGACCGCCCGCTGCGCCGGTTAATGCTTTTCGAACCTTTAAGTAGGGTTGATCCTGATTTAAGCGGGAGTAGGAATCGAATATTTTCTTACTTAGTATTAAAGTCGGTCATGAAGACAAAATAACAAAGGCGGTAAGCAATGAATAAGATACGACTCCTGATAGCAGACGACCACGAGATGATGAGGGAGGGGCTTAAATCTTTGCTTGGAAAAGAATCGTCGATAGAAGTGGTTGGCGAAGCGGAAAACGGCGAACAAACCGTTGAAATGGCCAGGAAGTCAGGAGTGCACATTGTGATAATGGATGTTTCCATGCCTGACTTGAATGGCATCGAAGCAACACGCAAGATAGTTGCGGACAATCCCAACACGAGAGTTGTAGCCCTGTCCGGCTATGCCAACAAGGAATTTGTGCGCGAAATGCTTTCGGCCGGGGCTTCGGCCTATGTTCTTAAAAAACGAGCGTACGAAGAACTGACTCGCGCTGTCGCGGAGGTAATGAAGGGCAAGAAATACCTGAGTCCCGACATTGCCAGGGGAGTAGTGGATGACTACGTTGAACTCTCTTCTTCATTGAGTGAAAATCCAGCTTTTGTAGTTCTAACTGCAAGAGAGCGCGAGGTTCTTCAGCAGCTTGCGGAAGGCAACACCACAAAGGAAATGGCCGATTCAATGAGTGTCAGCGTCAAAACAATCGAGACACACCGGCGGAACATTATGGAGAAGTTGAACCTGCACAGTGTTGCGGAACTGACCAAGTATGCCATTCGAGAGGGTATCACCTCTTTGGATGCGTAAGTTTCCCGTATAAGACTATTAGGCTTTTAATTTCAGGTTTACCCCTATAGTTAAATTGTGCCTGCGTATATAAAATCTAGAATGTGAAAATTAAAAATCAGAATGCGCCAGAATTCTGGAGTGATAAGTAAATGTCGGCCAAAAGTGTAATACTTGTTGATGATCATGATGCCACGAGGGCGGAAATGGCATCTATAATAAAGGACGATAATGATTTTGATGTAGTGGGCCAGGCATCGACAGGGGAAGAAGGTGTCAAGCTGGCAATGCAGAAGAAACCCGGGTTAATCGTCATGGATCTTGTTATGCCAGGGATAAGCGGCATTGAGGCTGCAAAGCAGATATCTTCGCTTAATGCCGACATAAAGATCCTTGCCCTTTCCAACCACTCGGACATAACCATGGTAAAGGCTGTTCTTCAATCAGGAGCAACTGGATACGTGAGAAAAGACCAGGCTTATGAGGAACTTCT
>CAYSRM010000185.1:0-3291 GCA_964433435.1 uncultured Victivallales bacterium | reverse complement strand
CGCAGCAGCACTCTCCATGCTCTCGCTACGAAATTCTGTGAGATATGCGGGCTAGAACAATTCTCTGCGCCTCGTGGTTGCAGCAACAGTGATGGATGATGCGGGCCCTTCTTTTCCTTCAGGATGCAAAAAGCCAACGGTTCTCCGTTTCATCGACAATGGGATTTACATTAAGCATGAAGCAGCATATTGAAAGGCAATCATTCAGCATTTTTCAGACTCCTTTCATTGACTAAACTGCCCGCAAATAAACAAACCGTGTTTCATGTGTCCATTTTTTTGTATCATTCTTGACACCACCCATTTTGCTGTTATTCTCGCTCTTTTTAAAATCGGTGGAGTGTATAATGCGCTTTGATTTTGAGCATATGGCCGAGACGCGGCATCTGTCAGTGCCGGATTTCGGGCCTTATTCGGTAACATATGCGGGGGTTTCCCATATCAGACGGCCCCAGAACAAGAGCATCGATTTTCTTCCGGCTTTTCAGCTGGACGGCAGACAGCCGCATTTGTCGCTGCATAACAAGAGAAGCAAACCCATCGATTTTCACGCGTACAACGCGGCTCCAGACCTGACGCACTTCGAGTACAAGTTTGACCTGGAAGGCCTTGAGAATATCTGCGCATTCGCGAACTTTCTGAATACAGACAATACATGTGTAGCAGAAATCCGATTAGTTAACAGCACCGACACGGATCGTCAAGCGAATTTTGAACTTGCGGCCGTTGTTTCCGGCCTGTTCAAGGAGCCCCCGAGACTCAGGCTCAAACCCGGTGAAACCTGGGTGGGAGCGGAGAATTACGAAATCTACAAGGGCTGGCACTACTGCCCGCACGACGGATACCGCAACATGGTGCGCCGACAGCAAGGCGCAGTAGGTGGTGTTGCCATTGGTTCGCACTGGGAGAAAACTCGGAACACGGTATTTGAATATTCAGCTGAAATTCCAGATACAATGGATTCGGTCTGGCTCGGTGTAAGGTACAAAAGAAAAGGCGATGCCGAAGTGCCGCACTTCCTTGAATTCGACGGAAGAAGCCGTGCATTGGACTTTGATGTAAAGGGCCGGTGGACGATTGAATGGGTTGAACTTGGCCGGTTGAGCAGTGGGAAACACCGCTTTTTGATAGGGACCGGGGAATACGATGCAAGCAGGTTCACAAAGGATTACTACGGGCACATAGATCTCACCATTGCAGTGGACGGATTTGTTGTGTTGCCTTCCCCCCGGGAGGATTTTCTGATATTGCAGGACCGCGAATCGCTGAAGGGAGCATCAGCCGAGCAGATTGACAAGGGCGACTGCGTGTTCCGAATCAAAGGCGGTGCATATGCATTGGGTTTTGATCTACCGCAGCACGCATCAGTCGAACTGCTGGAGGCACCGGAACTTTTTGCGGCGGATCAGGATTTTCTCAACGCCACCACCGCAGTTCCCGGAGCCGTGATCGTAAGAAACCTTGAATTACCCGCAGGTGGAGAAACTCTGGTGAACATTCGGATAGCATACGGTGCCGACAGGGAAAAGGCTCTTGAAGAACTCGCGTGCATTCGGCCGGCTGCACGAGAACCTGTTGATATTGCAGACGGAATACCGGAAAGGTTCAGCTGCGGTTATCGTCTACTTGCATCGAATGCCTTGATGAATATTTCTTATCCGGTATTCACCCCGAAAGAAATAATCGCAACATATACTCCGGGGAAACGTTTCGGAGGTCTTTATTTGTGGGATGCGGGTATGCACGGCATAGGGCTGCTTGAGGTTGCGCCGAAAGCCGCCGTGGAGATTCTCAATGTCTATCTGTGCGAGCCGGAAGACGATCATGATTTTATTTCTCATGGTACGCCTCTTCCCATAGTGGCACTTCTTGCCAATGAAATATGGACCCGCCTGCGGGATCGGGACCTGATGGCTTATCTCTATCCCCGTCTGCGCCGTTTCTATGAGCACCTTGCGGGCCGGACTGCTGAATCGCGTACCAACAGATTTGGAACAGACCTCATAAACACGTTTCCGATCTTCTACAATTCGGGTGGGTGGGATGACCTGCCGCCCCAGGCAGAAGTGCATTACAACGGCCTTGAAGACAGAATTACCCCGGTTGTACCAACGGCCATGCTTGTCAGGTTTGCGCGAATAATGAAGCGGTTCGCGTCAGAGCTGCTTAAAGAGGAGGAACTATCGGCAGACACAGGCGTTTATGACAGCGACATCCAGAGGTTCACAGCAGCCATTGAACGGACATGGGACGATAAAGAACAACTCTACAGTTATGTTTGGCATTCTAACTTCGAGCCTTTCAGGCATGAAGACAGCGGGCGAAACTACAATCATACGCTTGACTCTCTTACGCCGCTAGTGAGTGGCGGGATCAGCCGGGACAGGGCCGACAGTCTTCTATCCCGATTCATAAGTCCCGGCAGATTTCTGACCTCACTCGGACTCAGTACTGTAGATCAGTCGGCGCCATATTACAGTCATGACGGTTACTGGAACGGCGCCGTCTGGGTTCCTTACCAGTGGATTTTTATGAAAGCCCTGCTTGATTACGCCCGGCCCGAAGCTTCAATGACCATAGCGCGGCTGATAGCCGAAACATGGGAGCGGGAAGCCCGGTGTAATCACTGTAGTTTTGAGCTTTTCAGAATCAATACAGGCCTTGGCGACGGCTACGAACATTTTGCAGGACTCAGCACACCTGTTCTTGCGATAATCGCCGCAATATCGAAACCGGGAACGGTCACTACCGGCTTCGACTCTGAGTACCGTTGCCTTGATCTCAGCGAGAAAGGAATGTTTTTTGAAGTACGCAGTTTTGCACTTGCAGAAGGTTTGCATTCCGTGATTGCTGTACCGGGCAGAGCCGGGCTGTACCGCGTTGTCAGTGACGTGATTGACACGGTTATACAGTCAACCGACATGGGAGCGGTGGGCTTCAGTATACCACGATCGGCAGACTGGAAAAGAGTTTCACTATGGCGAAGCATGTAGTTCTAATATTAGAAAACTTTCCTGAAATGAGTAGCGGATAACTGTTATGAGCAGGAAAGAATACAAAATCGGCGAGTAGATGGTTTACCATAAACCAAAATTTTCCCAACGTCCCGGTTCGCAAGTCAAAGTCATGCAACCGGCGCCGCATGGTGAAAACTACAGTTATGTTGTCGATAAATACTGGCCGATCTTGATGAGTTATCCGTGTGATCCTGCCTGTTGCTCGTTCTTCTTTGAGTTTTGCCGAACATGTCTCAGAAAAAAAGCGATATAAACCGGCGCAAAAATGAGATAG
>CAYSRM010000184.1:0-3296 GCA_964433435.1 uncultured Victivallales bacterium | reverse complement strand
CCCTCGGAGCGCCCGATCCAGTTTGCCTGCATGTTGCGGACTTTTTCCGGCCACTTATCGAGAAGAGATAGATCGTCTAGAAGCCGCTGGGCGTATTCAGTTATTTTGAAGAACCATTGTTTGAGGTCTTTTTTCTTCACTTTTCTGCCGCATCGTTCGCAGGTCCCGTCTGGAAGGACTTCTTCGTTTGCCAGAGTGGTGCAGAAATCACACCAATTGACGGGGGCTGTCCTTTGATATGCCAGGTTTTTTTCCAAGAGTTGGAGAAAAATCCATTGGGTCCACTTGTAGTATGCCGGATCAGAAGTGTTAATTTCCCTGTCCCAATCGTAACCGATTCCCCATGACTGCAACTGTTCGGCCATCCTGGCAATATTTATCCTGGTAGAGTCTTTCGGGTGGATGCCTTTTTCTTTGGCTGCGTTTTCGGCCGGAAGGCCGAATGCGTCCCATCCCATAGGTGAGAGCACGTTGAATCCTTGCATGATTTTGTAACGGCTGAGTACGTCGGCAATGATATAGTTGCGGCCGTGTCCGACATGCATGGTGCCGGAAGGATAGGGGAACATTGTCAGGCAGAAGTATTTATTCCGATAGTTGGAGGTATCACATTTGAAGAGCCGGTTTTTTCCCCAGTACTCCTGCCACTTCTTCTCTATTGTAGAGAAATCGTATGTTTCCTTCATGATGTGTTGAGTGGTTGCTTTTTGTCTTGTTCTGATTCTATTTTCTATTCCGGAATTGGTTCGGGCGTCAGCTTTTCAGTTGTCTTGACCAGTTTGTTTGCATTCCAGTAGCCTGTGAATTCTTTGCCTTCGGCTGTTATGTACACACCGTAACCCCACATCCTGTTGTTTTGCCACTGGCCCTTGTATACGTCCCCGTCGGCAAAATGGTATGTCCCTGTGCCGTTTTTGAATTCTCCGTTTTGCCAGAGGCCCTTGAGTGTGTCGCCGTTCGGCCAGCTATATGTGCCGGCCCCATGGCGTTGTCCGTTCTTCCATTCGCCCGTGTATTTCTCGCCGTTTGGAAATGAATAGACGCCAAAGCCATGCTTTTTTCCGTCCATCCATGTCCCGGAATACTTTTCCTCGTCCGAATAGACCAGAACGCCTTTGCCGTGTTTTTTTCCTTTCCGGAGCGTGCCCGTGTACACTGCGCCGGATTCGTATTTGATTTTCTGTGGAATGTCATCTGCCGGTTTCTCTGCGGGCGGGTTCCGGTTGTCTGCTTCCTGGTGTCGTTTATCATCGTTTTGTGCGCCCGCAACATGTTCTTCCAGTAGAGTGCGAGCGTCAGTGCTTCTGACGAACGACAGGGGCGTGGAGCCTTCTTTTGTTTTTGAGTATATGCTTGCGCCGTTTTCGAGCAGGATTCTTGCAGCATCAAGCGAGTTCTTCTGCATTGCAAGGTGTAACGGTGTGAAGCCCTCTTCAGATTTTGCATCGACCCGTGCGCCTTTGTCGATCAGGATGGCAGCAACTTCGGCGCTATTGCCGATTGCAGCCCAATGAAGCGGGGTATATCCATTGTGAGCCATTGCATTGACATTGACGTCTTCTCCAAGGAGCAGTTTTGCAGCTTCTTCAGAGTTTTCTATCGCGGCCCAGTGTATCGGGGTTGAACCTCTTGTGCTGGTCATTCTTATGATTTCCGCTGTGTTTTCCTTGAGAAGCTCTCGAAGTTGGGCGGCATCTCTGCTCTTTATAGCATTATAGATTTCGGCTGTGCTGACCATAAGTCCTGAGGAGGCCACAAATACTACAGTTATGAGCTGGACTTGGAAGAAAGCCTTTTTTCGTCTGGGCGATCCAGTCGCAGACGAACATCTATTGTCTGTGTGTATTTTTTCTGATTTCATAGTACCCTTGACAAAATGTGAATAATAGTAACCTCTTGGAAGCTTTGCAATGCGGAAAATGGGATGTTTTGGCGATTCTCATTTTCGCGTCCCCTGCGACGGGAACGGAAGATTTTTGCGGCAGCGGGCCGACGCCATAGTGAGAATTGTTGTGGGAGGTTCTCAAGCATCAAGGTTGTAGGTTTCAAAGTCCATTCCATAACTGCGGCAGAGGATGTTGGCTGCAATTCGTCCGGACTCGTATATTGTCGGCAGTCCGCTTCCCGGATGGGTTCCTCCGCCGACCAGGTAGCAATGGTCGAATTCCTCGAATTTGTTTCTGGGTCGCAGGTACAGCATTTGAGTAAGATTATGAGCCAGATTGAAGGTTGATCCTTCAAAAAGGTTGTACTGGTCCTGCCAATTAATCGGGGTGATGATATGCTCTTCTCTAATGTGGTTTCTAAGATTCTTCAGCCCGGCTCTTTTTTCAAGCGCATCGACCACAGTTTCGCGGAACCGGCCTGTATTGGCGGTCCAGTCCGGCCGGCCCCGCAGGTTTGAAACAGGCACAAGGACATAGATGGTTGAATGTCCCGCAGGAGCAAGTGTTTCATCGGTTGCCGCTGCGTTTCGCACGTAAAACGATATGTCGTCCTGGACATTGTTGCCTGCTACAATATCCTGGACATTTTTTTTATAATTATCGGCGAATACTATCAAGTGATGCGGTGTTTTGTAGACTGTGTCCAGTCCAAGGTATAGCATAAAGGTAGAGCAGGACATCTTGATTTTAGAGAGGCGCCGGGGCGTATATTTGCGGAGGCTCCCCGGCTCAAAAAGATTTTCCGCTGCATAGCCGAAGTCCGCGTTGATGATAACGTCATCGGCCGAAAGTTTTTCTCCATTTTCCAGCTCTACTCCGGTTGCAGTCCGGCTGGAGACAAGTATTCTTTTGACCGGACTGTCAAGCAGTATATCTGCGCCGTGTTCAACGGCAATTTCTGCCATGACTTCGGAGATGCGGCTCAGGCCGCCGATGGGATGATATATTCCAAAGGCGTGTTCAATATAAGGAATAATGGCGAAGAGGCCGGGGCATTGCCATGGAGACATGCCGAGATACTTGGCCTGAAAAGTGAAAGATGTTGCCAGTTCACTATCCCGAAAATATGTTTTCATTACCTCGAAAAGGCTTTTGCCCAGAGAGAGGTGGGGTATGGCCTTGATGAGATCGGGGTGCGTCAGGGTGCGAATTTTGTGATATGGTTTCTGGAGGCAGGGGAACAATCGCTGAAATCTTACGTCCTCCCGTTTCTTGAATTTGTCGTAGCCTGTTTCTCTTCCCGCGAAGAGTTGAGAGATTGTGTCTCTCATCATGTCGGGGTCGCTGTGCATTTTTATTGTTCGGTCTTTGAACTTGAGCTGGTACATGGGATCAATCCTGCGCATGTCC
>CAYSRM010000183.1:0-3313 GCA_964433435.1 uncultured Victivallales bacterium | reverse complement strand
CGCCAAGAAGGGCCATGACAATAGCTGTTCTGGTTTCGGTAACAGTGTCCATTGCAGCGCTGACAAAGGGTATATTCACATTTATTCGTGTTGTCAGGCGGCTGCTGATTTCTGTCTCGTGGGGTAGAAAGCCTGCATAACGGGTAACTAGAGAAATGTCATCGAACGTGAGCCCCTCATTTTCGAAACGCGCCATCAAAGAATCAACAAAATCATTCATAATGCCATGGGTTCCTTTTTTTTCTGTTGAGAGCAAGCTTTCTGTTTGTGAATCAGCCTCTCATTTGTTCTCTTGCCCGAGAATTTTTGCTTTGTTTGGCTGTCCGCGTCAAGAAGTAATTCACTGTTGAAGAATGTTGTATCCGCGAGAGTGCTCATCTTGATAAACTCAAGCGCTCACATACCAACACTTAGCCCGACTTATTCATGAACAATCTACTGCGAGCCCACATGTCACAACATCTCAATGGCTAGTCTTGAAAGCCGACCTCGGAGTGGAACACACCGTAAGATCGGGTAAACTGATTTGGGCTTGCAATAATGGCGCTACCAATTGTTTCTGCCGGAGGAGTGTGAGATAACAGCAGGCAACACGTGTTGCTGTTGTCGTTGGAGAAAACGACTGGGAAAGCCTGACCCGCGGGATGTACTTTTACGGGACCGTATCCACGAGCAAGCGCCTGTTCCCCGGGGGGAACGAGAGCCATGGATACTTGTCCAGCCCCGCTTGTGTGCGAAATGACTTTGACCACGTATCGCGTTCAAATGTCAAAGCCGGGTAATCGTGATATCTTCTTCTTCCGGCAGTGAGTCGATAATCAGGAAACCGTCTTTATCGGAAGTCAGTGTATGGCCGGTCATTTGGTATGCAGTATTCGGAGTGGCGCCGGTAATAAGACAACGCATTCCTTCGGAATGGCTGATCTTAACGGAGTGAAGCATCTTGTTATTTCGCGCAAAAACAACAATTGTTTTGCCTATTGCCACGGTGTGCGTATTTCCGCTGCTTTTAACAAGTCTAACTTCGGGAAGCGGTTTCTTATCTTCTATATGGCGCGGCAGCAGAATGTTGAGAAACCGTGTATCCCTGCTTGTACCTGCAGGTTCGGTCTCCGTGCGCCAGAAACCGATGTGTGTAGTGTTTCGTTCTTTAAGAGCTTCTTCTTTCGGGGTAACTGTTAGATTGTCGCCGTCAAATCCATCGAACTGATTGCCGTCTGTTTCGACGTAACACTGGTAATCAGGTCCGCCGATTTTAAGGATTCTCATATGCTCTGGAAGAAGGGCATGGTGGATGAGTTGTCCTTCTTTATGTTTCGAGAACAACATACGCCCTTCAGACTTAATAATTCCGTTATTCAAGTCTTTTCCAGCAAGAAGTGTTTCTCCGGAGCTTATCGGTTTTGAGAGGTGATGAAGCAGAAATTTGGGAAGGTAGGAGGTGTCGGTGGTGTTAACCCGGTCATATACTACAAAAGCCTTTTCGGGTCTCAAGTAGAGAAACTGGCGCGTGACCAGTGAAACTTTTTCTGGAGCTCCGGGTTCGGTCCAGTCCGTTGAATTATAGGCTGCGGTGATATCAGCAGCCACATAGTCAAACTGACGGGGAACACTCTTCCATGCGGTTATTGTCGCCCGTTCCAGGTGCGGGCCGCTATGTTGTATTTCATGGTAGTGTTTCATGCTGGCGCACCAGAAGCTGGTCGGCCTTATCACTCGCTGGCCGCCTGCAAGTTTGTATCGAATATCGCGTCCGGACAGTTTCTTATGGTGCAGGTAGCCGCTTTTTTCTTCCGGCGCCAGAACCAGTAGGCTGTTGGCGGAAACAGTCTGTACCGCGTAGCCGAGCCGATGATCGCTCCAGTAACCAACGGTGTAAATTCCAGTCTGAGGCGCTAACGCGCCTCCGCACTGAATGCTGAAGTGGCCGGCATCATAGTGGTCGTGGTGTGCCATAAAGTCCCCTGCCTTGAAGGACGCGTAAGTTTCCTGTTGGTCTCCCCATTTTCCGCGAAAGAAAGCAACGCCCATTGATTCGCGTCCGAAGAGTTTTGCCTGCGGCAGGTTGTTACGCATCCAGAGTTCCGGCTTTTCAGGATTGTAGTTGCCGTCCTGCGGCCGCATGGAGGGGTCATAGGTCAGGGCGATGTGCCAGTAATATGGACGCTTGCCATACGGCCGAGGGGAGCGATTGCGCAGATAGTCGCCTGCAGCCATAAGCCCGGGATCGCGCGACAGCCTTGCATAATAGTCAACGGTAACCGTCCACCATCCTGTCTGGCCGAGGCGAAGCGAACCGGAGGAGTCGCCGTAAGGTTCAAACACTCCGTTCGGCGCATACTGGTAAATTGACCAGTAACCGATTTTCTTCATTACCTCCCGAATTGAGATCTTGTTTATTGTTTCTTTTCCGAGGGCGCTGAGCACACAGTCAGCGGCCATAGCATAAGGCCCTGCCCGGTTATATATCCAGTAACTTGCGCCTTCTGGCCAGCCCTCGGAATATTGCAGAGCCCTCAGGGAGTCGATATAGTGTGCTAACGCCCGTTGCAGTGTCTCCTGATCAAGATGTTCGGCTATGCCCAGCGCGGCGATCATCGCGCCGTTTGCCGCCTGGCTGCGCCCGTGCCACAAAGCCATTCCTGTATCGTCCAGGCGATCAAGCTCTGTTTCGAGCCTTGCTTTTATATTATCGACGACCTTTTGTTTTTTCTTTTCGGGGAACCCCTGATAATCGTACAACCAGTCGTATGCCAGGGAATGCGACCAAAGCTTTGAGGGATGCGGTTTGCCTTTCCGGCGCAAGGGATGTTCAAGCATTTTTCTGATTGCTGTCTCTGCGTAATTGGTTTTGCCGGTTACAATCCAGATCGTTGTGAGTGCGGCGGGATGCTGCCAGCCGCTGTCGGTTTTTACTTTCAGCGCTTTGTCAAAGATTGCTTGAAAAACCGGATCGGTGCGGTACAGGCTGCGGACCTCTGTTTTTGTGCGTCCCCAGTTTTTCCTGCTTTCGGGACGGAATATGCAACGGGGGTGGGCGTCGAAGTACTTCACCTCCAGATCACTTGTTGGAGGATGCTGCGAAGGCGGTACTTCCCAGAAGGGTGGCAGTTGTTTCGGTTTGCCCGAAGCTACGGATACTGTAGCGGCAATTATCAGTGGAATAAGTAAGTACTCTTTTGTCATGAAAAAATCATAGCGTTGCCTTCGAGCCAAATCAACAGGATATCATACCGGTTGATGCGGCTATTCTTCCTTGCTAACCCTGCCCTTTACCCATAAGTCAGTTTCTTGCAGGCTAAAGGGGTTCCAA
>CAYSRM010000182.1:0-3359 GCA_964433435.1 uncultured Victivallales bacterium | reverse complement strand
CGGCACCATAGACAAATACGAGGGCGACGCTGTAATCGCCTTCTGGAACGCTCCGATAGATCAACCCGATCACCCGGAACGAGCCGTGAGTGCCGCTCTTCGATGCCAGGACAGGCTCAGCGCCATGCGTCCGGAACTGGAGAAGAGCGCCGGGACCGGACTTTATGCCCGGATCGGACTTAATACCGGCCGGGTTGTTGTCGGCAATATGGGTTCCGACCAACGTTTCGATTACACATTCCTGGGAGACGCGGGAAACCTGGCAGCGCGGCTGGAAAGCCTTAACAAACAGTTCGGCACATATGTCATGATATCAGAATTCACCCGGCAGAAACTCTCAGACAACATTGCAACGCGCGAACTTTCACGCGTGAGAGTAATAGGAAAAGATAATCCAATAACAGTTTTTGAACCCATGTGGCCGCATCATTACGATGCAAACCGGGAAAGGTATGAAGAATTTGCGAATGCTTTGAAGCAATATTATGATGGCCGCTTCCGGGATGCAATGCAGTCGTTTTCACAAATAAAGGACGATCCCCCGGCCGCCAGGTACGCGGAGAGATGCAGAGAATTTACCGACAATCCTCCGAAATCCTGGGACGGAGTATGGGTTGCCGGAGAAAAATAGCGGAAGATTTCAGTAATTGCCATATAGACAGTGGGCTGCGAAAAAACAGGAAAGGATCGAGACGGCATGAAAAAACAATATGAAAATCTGACCCAGCTCAGAAAAAGCAACACAGTATATCCGGATTCGCCTGCTCCAGAATGCCTCGAAGCATTCGACAACCCTTCTTCGGCCAGAGATTACCACGTAACATTTGCCTGTCCTGAATTCACATCTGTATGTCCCATTACCGGACAGCCGGATTTCGGAAATATCACAATAGATTACGTGCCGGATGCCAAATGTCTCGAAAGTAAATCCCTGAAATTATATCTTTTCTCGTTCCGAAACCACGGGGCCTTTCACGAAGAGGTCGTCAACAGGATACTTGACGACATTGTCGCGGCTGTTCAGCCCCGGAGTATTACTGTAACCGGAAACTTTAACCGCCGCGGCGGCATATCGATTAATGTCAAAGCCGACGCGTAAGGTCCCTTGCTCATGCTTCTTCGCTCAACGTTCGATGGTAAAGCTCATAGTCATCATCCCCGAAACAAACAAACCTTACACGTTCGACTCCATCGCGTTCATCCAGGAAAGATTTAACGGCGCCCACCGCAATACGACACGCTTTCTCCTTTGGAAAACGATATACGCCTGTGCTGATACAAGGGAAGGCTATCGTTTTGACTCCGTTCTCCACCGCGATTTCCAGGCTGTCTCTTTCCAAAATCGGCTCCCTGAGCTTTTAACCCGCATATCTCACAGGATTTCGTAGCGAGAGCGTGGAAAGTGCTGCTGCGGGGGTGCGAATTGGTGAAACGCCGGAGCAGCCGTATAGACATACTGCAATCTGGCGTTTTGCCAATTCGTGCCCTCGCAGTGGTGCTATCCGCGCTCGCAGCAGGAATTTTGTGAGATATGCTGGCTAGGAAGCAAGGTCTTCTAAAGTCAATTGGACCCATCCCAATAAGGCTGTCTTTCGTCGGTCATCCACAGGCAATTTCTCGATGCGCTCCAACAGGGTGCCTGGGGCAAGAAGCTCCTCGCTCAGCAGGTTTGTAACAAAGATGCGATCTTTCTCTCTATGGGCGACGAGCTTGCTAGCTGCAAGATCATGGGCCTCCAGACAGTGAGCAATGTTTCCCCTGGTTCCACGTGGGCTAGATACGGACACCGTTCTCATCTCCCATCCTGAGGGGAGAACAGCCGAGTCGATTGTCACCCCATGAACATAGAAACCGTGCGTGCTGTGGAAAGCTGAAAGCTCGCCCAGCGCCCCATCCACATCACAGGTCTTCTCTGGGTGGTTCTTTGGCTGAATGTCAACCTCTATTGACGCTGTCAGGGATCCTGGGGGATTCGGAAATGTGCCCAATATAGCTTGGGATCCAAAGACTATGAGCTCCGTATCTGCTGCTATATCGCAGGCCGCTCGGATGGCATGTTCCAGTTGATCGCGGGTCATATTTTCCCCTCCAAGGATTCAAAAACCCGATCACGCTCGTCTGAGGTCAGAATAGCGAAAAATGGCGAGCTCTGTCGAAGCCTTCCGGCTCTTGATGTTTCAGAAATAAGGAGTTCCCGTATCCTTTCTGAGGAATAGGATTCGAGCAACTGCTTCCACTCCTCGACATCTCTGCTAGCAGTCCCTGGGTTATCGTGCATCAAGCGGTTAAGATGACGCTTCGCACGAGAGATAAGAGTCGGATCACGCCTAATCATGTCCGCAATCGCGTGTGAGATAGCCAGTGCCCTCGAATCTCTGCTAGCGTGAGATGTCGACTCTCCATTACTTCTCTCCTGCCAGCTCTCGGGTGACAGGAGAAGCACCGCATTTCCATCAGGCTGCGGGGAATCGGCGCGGGTGAATAGAACCAATTCAACGACCAAATCGTGTTCATGCTCTATACTCATCAGCTTGGAACGGAGCTCCTCTGATATCCATCCGATATCTTTTGCATTCGCCACAACATTAAGCTTAACAGCCCCTCCCGATTCCCCTGGGGACGCATTGAGCCAAGCAGCACGCACCTCCGGCACCTCGGCCAACAAGGTCTTCAGGGAGTGGATGATCTGGTCATAGCGCTCCCCTTCACTAGTGAACAGGTTGATAAGAGCCTTCGACAATGGGGCATCCTGGCGCAGTCCGTATTGTGTCGACCTCCCACTTCCAATGCGCTCAATGATGCCACAGCCAATGAGCCTGTCGAGAGCCTTGCGAGCCCCTTGCGTCGTTATCGCTGCAATCCTGGCGGCATCCGGTGCGCTCAGCGGCATATCTGCCTTGTATAGTAGCGCTCGTAAAATGCGTATATTCCCTTCAGCGCCAAGGATTTCATCAAGTGGATACTTTATCCCGTTGTTCTTTTTCGCGATCGGCCTCATAGCAACTTCCGTTTCTTTAAGACAACTTCCGTTTCTTTAAGACAACTATAGTTGAAGCAGAAGGTCTTCTGCAAGGGCTTTTTACTATTTTTATTGAAAATCAATATTTCGCGATTTGAAGCGAAAGAACAATATGACACATTCAGCGACGAAACCGGATACCAGGCAGTACACAGAAAGGAATTCCAAATAACGTCTTTGTGGACCAAGAGAACTCGTTATCCGTTCTCGAAGCCGCTCTCTTTAACCGTTACCCTCTTCATACTTTTCATAAAACTTTTACCAGAACCGAAGATCTCCTGCTCTTATTCGTATTGCGAAGGAACAGCGCAGATCAGGACAAGATCTTCTGAACTGCCGG
>CAYSRM010000181.1:0-3361 GCA_964433435.1 uncultured Victivallales bacterium | reverse complement strand
TGCGCCTCGTAAAGTCTGACTATCACTGTATCATCATCTTCAGCCTTCTTTACAGCGTCAATAACCACATTGTCGCCCGTGACTTCAAACCATGAACAACTCGACGGCGCATTTCCTTTCGATGAAGTAACAGCGAGCGCCTGCAAGGGTGAGTTCAGGCCATGCGCCGCGCGCAAAACCCCGTTGGTATAGTCGCCTTCATGCGGATAGAGAGAATATGTAAACCGATGGGTCTTGTTAATATCCGCTTCGACATCCGGGTCCTTAGGAGCTCTGAGAAGGGATAAACGCATCACGCCGTCATGTATGTCATGCCCGTATTTGCAGTCGTTCAAAAGCGCTACGCCATAATCACCCTCGGATATATCCGCCCACCGATGCGCGGCAACCTCAAACCGGGCCATATCAGAAACAGTGTTCGAATGAGCAGGCCGTTCTATGTTCCCGTACTGTATCTCGTACCGGGCTTTCTCTGAACGAATATCTACCGGAAAAGCCACCTGGAGAAGCACGTTCTTTTCATTACCCCAGTGCACAGTAGTCTCAAAATCAAGCCGGGCGCTTCCTCTGTAAAGAACTATATTCTGAACAATTCTCGATTTCCCTATCTTTCGCTCAATCCGGAGAGCTGAACGCACTGGCCCCGATTCCACAGGCTCAACAGACATAAGCTCCCCGTCAAATTCCAATGGCTTGTCATTATAAAAGATATCAATATCCCAGGCATCATAGTCCACTGGTTTGTCTTCAGAAAGAATAAACCTGTTGCCAATTTTCCGTTGCTGCAGAATTTCTCTGCCGACCAGCTTGTCGCTTATCGAAACTATTCTAGCCTGTTTATCAAACCTGACGCGTATCCGATCATTTTCCAGTATACGCCTGCTTACTGAAATACCGCCCCCAACCTGCTCCATCTCTCTCACGTGACAGGCAGTATAACCCGCCGGTGGTGTCTTGGCTTTAAACCGTAATACACCGTCATTGCATAATTGGGCCGGTTCAACTGTCCGGTCAGGAAAACTGACCGAATAGCCAACGCCGCTCTTAAAGGCGCGCGACTCCACACCGGCTATACCCTCGCGGTCCCACCCGAGAGTGTTGACCAGCAGAACAGGCTTCCCTTTTCCCGTCGTATCCACATTACCTGCAAGTTTCTTCAACCCCCGATTTAGAACCCGAGCGCTTTCCTTCAATACGTGTTCATAATCGGAATCAGAATCCTTGTAGACTTCATTAATTGAACTGCCGGGTATGATGTCGTGGAACTGGTTAAGAAGAACAGTCTTCCATATGCCGTTCAACTCACTGCCAGGATAGGATTGACCTGCAACAGAATTCACCGAAAATATCAGTTCGGCGTCCCGCAAGGTCAGTTCCGCTTTCCTGTTTGCCTTCTTGTTGTACGCCTGCGTAGTAAGCGTTCCGCGATGAAGCTCCAGATAAAGCTCTCCAACCCACTTGCTAAATGAATCGGCCTCTTTCTCAAGCAGTCTGAAGAAATCCTTCGGCGTCATGGATACAGCGCGAGGCAAACCCTCAAGATCATTGTAACGCTTGAGCCGTTCCAACATGTCCATTGCAGGACCGCCCCCGCCGTCCCCGTGCCCTGCCGGTAGCAGGTGAATATCACTGCGGTCGTTTTCCGAATAATTTCGTTCGCCTTGTTTAAGTTCTTTTGCCGTAAGCTTCCCGTTATAAGTATCGGCAGGAGGAAAATGCGTAAGAACCTTGCTTCCGTCAATGCCCTCCCACCAGAAACTGTGATAGGGAAACCTGGTGAACTGGTTCCACGATATTTTCTGCGTAAGAAAATAATCAATTCCGCTTCGCTTCATAATCTGGGGTAAAGCAGCCGAATATCCGAAAACGTCCGGCAACCATAGACACCTGCTCTCATGCCCGAATTCCTTTTCGAAAAAGCGGGAGCCTAAAAGAAGCTGCCGAACCATGCTTTCACCGGAGATCAGGTTGCAGTCGGCTTCCACCCACATGCCACCCACAGGCGCCCACCTGCCCGCTTTTACCCTTCGGCGTATTTCAGAATACAGCCGCGGATATTTCTCTTTTGTAAATTCGTAAAGTTGCGGCTGACTCTGGCAAAAAACAAAATCCGGGTATCTGTCCATGTAAGAGAGAACATTCGAAAAAGTGCGTCCGCATTTTCTCACGGTCTCCCGAAGAGGCCATTTCCATGCAACATCTATGTGCGCATGCCCAGGGCAGGCAACTGTCTGAGCCGACGGCACAGCCGGTTTTGAAAGAAGTCCGGAAACAGCCTTTCTCACTTTCAGGGCAGAGCGGGTCAAAGCTTTTTTATCAGTTGACTCATAATCAAACAGATCCACCGCTTTGTTCAGTTCAAACCTCATGCGCGCGGCCCTGGGATCATGATGCTCGAGCACATCATGCAGATCAATCAGGGCGGAAAGATCATGGTAGCAATCCCATATATCCCTGTTTAAAGCGCCTAGCTCAGGAACTCCAACGACAGGTTGGACATATTGTCCAAGCGGACCGTTTGCGCCTGCTTCAACGAACAATTCCAGCTTCTGACCTGCCCTTGCCCTTTTCAGCACGGGCTGCTCCCTGTGAAAACGGTCGAGAGAACCGATCATGCGGGAGCCTTCATAGATAATGCATTCGCCGCCGTTGTCGAAAATCAGGAACAACTCCTCACCGTTGAAGTTCCGGGGAATTGTAAAGCGCAACCGGAACCAACCGGTCCCCCACATCCGCCCCCACTTTCGACCAGGCCTGACGGTTTTGAATGTTAGTTGCGATGCCTGGGCCGGAGTCAAATGATCCATTGTCTCGGCAAGAGCCAGCTCCGCAGCAGGAATTCTCTCTCCAAATATGTGCTGCCTGATTTCTTCAATTCTCTTCTTTATCTTCCTAAGATAAAGCCTGTCTACCCTCGCCGCATCATCCCATGCCATTTCAATCTCCTCCCTATCATCCCCCTATTTCGGTGAACGAGAACGCCCAACGAGCTGAGAGCATAAAAAATCGTCCACCGTAATCGTCGCCCGTAATCGTCGCCCGTAATCGTCCACCCATTCCCATGTTCATACGTTTGGGTCTTCCGCGGAATCTGTGGGTAGATTTGTTTTCTTAATGGTTCCTGAACCGACAATTTCGGTGAACGAGAACAATAGTCCCCCATTCTTCCTCTCTTCTTCTCTTCCCTCCCCCCAGTACAGCAGGTTGTCCCCCAACCTGCTGCCCTTTTGCGCCCTTTAGAGTCTTTCGTAGTTAAAATTTTCTCTTCTCCCCCTTCATCATTGAACATTCCGTGTTGGATATTGGATATTCTCTTGCCTCTCCTCCCCACATCCCACATTCTGCTTTCTCCCCCGTTCTC
>CAYSRM010000180.1:0-3386 GCA_964433435.1 uncultured Victivallales bacterium | reverse complement strand
CACACAGCACGGGCGGATAGTTTTTAATGGAGACAGCTATACCGATGAATGGCGCGAAGAAGCGGAGAAAAGGAATCTGCGCAACATAGAGAAGACCCCCGAAGCGATGGAGTCGCTTATTGACGCTTCTAATATGGAGATGTTCAATAAATACAACGTCTTGACATCCAAGGAATTGCAGAGTCGCTACGAGGTTTACCGGAAGGAGTATGAGACTGTCTGCGAGATAGAAGCGGAATGCGCCGCCAAT
This sequence comes from uncultured Victivallales bacterium, assembly GCA_964433435.1. Taxonomy (GTDB): domain Bacteria; phylum Verrucomicrobiota; class Kiritimatiellia; order UBA8416; family CAYSRM01; genus CAYSRM01. The sequence goes on along the minus strand of CAYSRM010000180.1, from coordinate 3,136 downwards.
ATTGTCCGTACTATGATAATCCCGGCATCGGTACGGCATTGCCGCGAGCTTGCCGGGTATATAGACCAGATGAGCCGGGCGGGTATTGATGTTGACCTCTCGCGATGTCAGCAGAACCTTAAGAATGCCGCCTTGCTTTGTGAGAAGACGCTGGAAGCTGTAGACGCGCTTGAGGAGAGGGGCGAGGAAGGGGCAGCTGATATTATAGACCGGTTGCAGTGGATCAGGCATTACGTGGATCAGCTTGAGGCAATTATTCCGGACGATATCTGGCCCCTGCCTTCGTACGCTGAGATGATGTTTATGATGTAGGGCAGGCTTTGGTTGCATCATTTTCGCCCTGCGGGCGGGTTATTTGCAGGCCTCGCCCGTTTATGCCTTGTTCGGCGGAGTTAAGAAGGTTTGGATGCGGCCGCCTATTGAGGGGAATTTGTTTGAATCGATTTTGACTGCCATCTGTCCAAGTGCAGCGGTTACTTTCGGCTTGAGGTCCTCGGAGAGATCGCGCACTCTCTGAAAAGTGTTTACCAGCAGGATGGCTGTGCGCTCGTTGACGGGGGCCAGCTCTATTACTTTTTCTGTGAGCCAGTTGATGCCATGATCGGTCCAGATGAGCTTATTGTTTCTGCTGAGCGGCAAATACAGAGATCGCGCCAGTGTCGGATGTTGCATGTTAAAAGTGGATCTGGATTCCTCCTGCTTTATCATTTCAAAAACCGACTTATCTCTGCCGCGGCCGATCAGAGAAAGGTAACTTGAATATCCGGATATGTTGTCTTTCCACAGGTGAAAAGCCTCTTCCAGCCTCTCATGCTTCCTGTCGTATGAACTGAGATATATGCACCCCAGAGCGTTGACTTTATCTGTTATATTCCAGGCTTTACGGAAGTGTGCCTCGGCGAGCTCATGAATTTCCGGTGTATCCAGCTCGATCAGACTGCGAAGCAGAACGGCTTTAAGCATGCGTTCTTCGATGCCGTCTCTTGGAGTTGACGGGCGCTTGTATGTGTTGACGGAATTGAAACGGTCCAGAAGCTGATTTTGCATGGAAGCGCTGATTTCGCGCAGGAGCGTTATTCTTGCGTTATATTTTTCCCGGTAGAATGGCACGTATCTGCGCGATAGAGTTTGTTCGTTGATTCCAAGGATGTGCGCGCTGAGCCCGGCGGGAATTGAATTGTCTTCCAGGACGCTGCGATAGGTTTTGATCCACAATTCCGAGATGCGGGAGTCCGGGTCGGTTATGAGATTTATTTTCTCAATATCCGTCAGGCGCTGCATTGCTTCGGCGCGGTTGAATCCGTCGGGGTCTGTTCGGGCCTGGCGCGCGATCATTTCCGGTGTTGCAGTTATGTCTTCGAATGTCCCGTAAAATGAGCAGCCCCTGTTGAATGATACAAAAGCAGGCTCGGCCACGTCTTTAAGGGTTATGGTCTTGTCCTTGCCTTTCAACTCTACGATTCTGTCTGTTCCCTGGATGTCCGTTCCGTCCTTATCCACTGCGGTAAGCGTAAAGGGGAGATGAAACATCCCACCTTTGCCGGTGCGGCTCTGGGTGAGGCGGATTGTCAGAGACTGATTCTGCGGGTTGTATGACCATTCGGCTCTTATATTCGGGTAGCCTATCGTATGAAGCCATTCCTTTCTGAACTGGGAAAGGTCCTTGCCGGAGGCTTCTTCAAAAGTTGCAAAGAACTGATCGGTATTGGCGTTGCTGCCTGCGTAGCGCTTGAAGTAGAGTTTTCTGCATTGTTCAAAGCAGTTAGCTCCGAGGATGAGCCGGAGCATCTGCATTACTTCAGCGGCTTTTACGTAAGTGACACCGTCGACCAGTTCGTCGGGATGATTAAAACCTTCACGGACTATGTTGCCTCTCAGGCCAGTATCTTCAATAGAGAGAGGGCCGCCTACAGGCGCGCGCATGCTGTCGACTTCCTCGAGCCGTCTGTAATCGGGATCGAAGCGGCTTTTCATATAGCGTCTTTCGACGTCGACAGTATAGGCTTCGTTGAGCCACATGTCGAAGGGGGTTTCCATGGTTACGTCGCTGCCGCATTCGTTATGTTCAAACTCGTGGATTATTACACCGTGAGCATACTGCAGTCGTCGGTCATTTGTATATTCGTCGACAAGCGCGGCGTCTGTGACGATAGTGGTGTTTCCGACGTTTTCCATTCCGCCGAAATTTGATTTTTCCATGCAGATGGTTCTGTAGACATTGTGCTTGTACTCATAATCCTGATTTTCAGCCTGCCAGAGGACTGAATCTTTCAGGATCTGCATGGGAATAGCGGCCCCGTCCTTTTTGCCGGGAGATACGAGGTATTCGAGGCGGACTTGTTTTCCCGAGGGATAGGTTACTTCGTCTTCGACAACATCCCATGTGCCGACTGTAACAATAAAAAGGTATGGCGCCATAGGCACGGGGTTCTCGTATGTTATTATCTGGCGGCCGGGCTCGCCGGTTTTTTTAACGGGTTTACCGTCAGGATTGGTTTGCCTGTTGATATTGCCGTTGGAGATCAGGTGCGTGTAGCGTGCGTCGGCTTCGATAGTGGTGGTCATTGTGCACTTGGCTGTGCAGTCATCAAGGACAGGCAGGATTCGCTGAAATCCCCATTGCTGGCACTGAGACATGTATTGCTGAGGGCATCCCGGCGGTGTGGTATCCTTGTAGATGCCTTCCAGTATGTTGCCGGTAGGTATGCAGCGGCTGTGGGTTTTTATTTCAAAAGTTTCTCCTTCGCCGATTTCCCCGGCCAGTTCCACATCAAGCTTGTTTTTTTCGCTGTCGTAATGGAAAGAAAGCGAAACGTCCTTATCGGTATTCTGCCGGGCAAGCTGCTCAACAGAGAAGATTTCCAGGTCTGAAGCATCAAGCTGCAGAATGCTCATCGGTTTAAGGGCTGTCATGCGAAGGCTGTTGGATCCGTCGACAGCGCCGTCGTCGAGGAAGTTGAGAGAGATGGTCATGTGTTCCATCCGCACGGGAAGCGGGTGAAAATCTTTGCGTTCATAGCGGTATTTGCGTTGGTTCATATGCCGGTCTCCTTTGTGTACGAACGGGCTTTATATCATGATCAGCCAAGCCGGGTAAACTATGAAACATGAGGGGAGAAAGATTTCCGACGGTCGG
>CAYSRM010000179.1:0-3442 GCA_964433435.1 uncultured Victivallales bacterium | reverse complement strand
AGATATGAAATTTATCTAACCTGGTTTATTCGCGCAATACACAATATTCTTAAAAGAGAAGTTTGACCTGGATAAAAAGTTCTATCCCGCATATCTCTTTCTTAACAGAACGTTGTGCAGAAACGCAGCCGCGCCAGACTCTTCACTCGTCGTTGCTCTCAGAAGGCTTTCTCGAATGGATGCGCCATACTCGCTTCCTGCTTGTGTCTCTTTCCAGCTTCCGTTTCCTCATTTTCAGCCGCGGATGCATTGATAGCGGCTTCCTCCTGGCGCTCACGCACAAATCGCAAAACGGCGTGAAGAGCGCGCGATTCGTATGTGCTGTCGTGGCCTTCGCGCTCCAATTCTGATATGCCAATAATGTCATAGACGTTGATCCACTCACCATCAACCTCGATATCCATCAAGGGATTCAGGATGTAGCGTCCCCGACGGACGCGTACGAAGAGAAAACGGTTGTACGGACCGTCCCTGTTGACCTCGTTCTTCGACAGAATGCTCGAAAGATAAGACCGCTTCTTCCGTCGTTCAGGAATAACATGCTCGGGAAAATGACGGAGAGCATAAACAAAATCGGCGGTTTCAAAAGCGGGCAGATCCCACTGAGTCTTGACACGCGCAATATCCTGGAACATGGCAATCATCGACTGAAGAAGAAAGAACTCCATCAATTTCTGATCGATCTTGATCATGCGGCCCCATACCTTCACTTTAACACTGCTTGGGGCAAGCAACGGATAAATCTCGCCCATGCGTCGTTCGGCAAACTCTTTGGACCTGTAGCCTTCCAGAAGAGCAATTTGCAGCGGATTTCGTCCCCAGTTGTCCCGCAAATTACGGTGCGCTCCTGCCTTGACAAGGTCTCGGGCCAGGTCAGCCTGCCCGAGCTGGGCAGCTATCATCAAAGGCGTACGATTCATAGTATCCCGAAAATCGATCCCGTACCGGCCGAGTTTCTTCTTTAGTTCCTTTCTCGTGGGATCTGAATAATCTCTCTGATACTTCTGTCGGATTTTGTCAAAAGAGCGGAAAGGCTCTTCAGCCTGTTTAAACTTGAGCCGCGCAAGCTCTTCGAACAGTGACGGCACATGATGAATAACGGCATAATCGAAAAGCTGCAGCTTTGCCTGGCGATTATAGCGGTCGGGATTAAGCGCCTCCCCTTTTATCTCCCCAAGGGTATCGGGAGTCAGAACACGCCACGGAACTTCCTCGGTGGCAAGAATGGTCTTTCGGATCGCTTCGGCCTGTTCCTCCTTGCCCTGCATCTCCAGTTTGCGGGCTTCTTCCTTCCAATCCTCGTCAGAAGAAGATGCAGCCTTCACCTTCACGGCGCCTCGCATCTCGGCAAGGCCCAGGAGAGACCAGAGACGATGGCGCGTATGCGATTCGATCAGATATACGTTTTGCACGGCGCGAGTGAGCGCTACGTAAAGGGCATTGGTATAGAACTTATAGGCTTCCAGCGACTTATCTTTCTTGTCGGCAGCTCGCGCGTATCTCATATCTTTCTGCATATCATCAGCGGTCACACCAACGGTGATCTCGTCAAATGCTTTCGCATGGTTCGAGACACAATTAAGCAGCACAATGTTTCCATATTCCAATCCCTTGGCTTCCTGAACGGAAAACACCAGCGGTGTCCCGAAACTCCGCCTTGCTTCGGCCTTGTCTTCCTCGCGCATGACAATCACAGCAAAATGAGTCGAGCGCGAAGTCTTTTTGTCAATCTCACTGCGCGTTTTGGCCGTATCACGCGCAAGCTCAACGACCCCCTCACGTTCTGAGACGGATTTCACGAGATAGTTGCTTTCACGATCTATCGATCCGAAACGAGCGTTTTTGACCAGCAGAAGCCGGTTGGCCGCATCCGTCACTTGTGGTGAATTGCGGTAATTCGCGTTAAGTACCCGTATTATCTCGGCTTGTCCTTGCACACGCTTTTCGTAGAACAACGTCTTTACCTTTGCCCAGGAGAAAAAGTTGGGATGAACAATCTGATTGGAGTCCCCGCACAGCACAAAGCTCTGCGGCTGCCGAAGAGACTGCAAAATGAGTTGTAGCTGGACATTGGTAATATCCTGAACCTCGTCGATAACCGCAAAATCGTAGCGCGGTTTGCACAACTCGCGATATTCGAATGCCACAACATTCGGATCGTACCAGCCATCACTGCCAAGCCAGTCAAGGTATCGCTGGAACACCGCATAGACGCGCTTGCGCCAATCGCGAGCAAAAATCGACTGGCGGACACCGAGGGCCAGGTACTCGTCAAGAGAGAGGAAAGCTTTGTCCACAGTCATACCCGTGAGTACACCGTTGAACTCCTCAAACACCATATGCGGGTCCTTCAAGCCAGAACCGTGTTCGTGACGGGCAAACCAGTTCGCGAACGCACGGAACGTAATAGGGCGTCCGGGCGGTACACGAAGCGTTTCAACATATTCGCGCAAGGACAGGAAGTCTACGTTCTGTCGCTCGTTATCGTACCCAAACGAATAATAGAGATTACGGGCGTTGTCCGCCAGGTAGGCGGATAGCGTCACGTACAAGACATCGCCATGAAGACTTTTCAGCTTCTCAAGTGTCAGGACCGTCTTGCCGCTGCCAGCGGCTCCGATCAGAATAAGTGGCGTTCTCAGTCCGTATGCCTCAACCTGGCGGTCATCAAATGAAAGGATCTTATCCAGAATGTAAAACCGGTTCTGCTTCGGGTTCACGTAAGGCAGCGCAACGGCCTCCTTGTCCGACACTTCTTCAGGACCACGCACGGGTTCAAGCTTACTTTCCACAACCCTGGCGCCGTTGAGAAACCGCGATTTCTCATAAGCGTGCGAAAAAATCACCTCCAGAAGCAGAAGATACGTTTTTCCGCCATATGAGCCGAACTGAAACAACAGACGGTCGGAATCATTCAGCTTTGCGCGATAATACGCAGTGCCCTTTAGCTTCTTCACGTCCGCCGCGCGGAAATCTCCGGTCCGCAACGCAGCCACGGTCCGGTCGAATGCCGTGCGGACTTTTCCGATGTCCAGATCGTTGTATTGCAGGATATTCATAAATTCACACTCCGAGACCAAGATTAGAACTGACCTTGAAACAGGCCTTTTTTACATCCAGTTTGCCCCCCATAAGATCGCAAACTTCGTTATCAACATCATGTCTTTCGATGGCGCGTTGTTGTCTGATACAGCGCTTAAGCATTGTGAACCCCATGTAAAAAAGATCAAGAGTGCAGAAAGATGAATACCGAATGCAAGGCGATTTTTACAGCAACTCTTACACCATAGCCGGAAACCACCCCATAAGCCCTGATATCCCGTCCGTGCCTCAGTGTATCAGTGGCAAGTCCCCTTTCCCTAAGGCGTCCTTCGACCGGATGCTGGTTGCTGGATGCTCAAATCTTCTACGCAAAACGCCCCTGACTTTATTCAACCTGCCC
>CAYSRM010000178.1:0-3456 GCA_964433435.1 uncultured Victivallales bacterium | reverse complement strand
GGCATGCGGATCGGCTTTAACCCTATACGCATGCGTAGCGGTCGAGGCAAAAAGGGTGAGACCAGTACATGGCGGGGACAAATCAACGCAATTGACACTATGGGCACAGTAGTTTTTGAATGAAGACCGTACACGGAAAAAATCGTATGAACCGAAAAGCCCTCCTCGCCGGAGGGCTTTTCTTTCTGTTGGGCGCTATAGCCGTTTATGGGAAGCCTTCCTTAAATGTTGAAATCAAAGTCAATGAACCGGCCGGCATAAATCGTGAAGCCGCACGGGTTACATCTGGAGTTCCTCTTCCTGAGGGTTTCAGCAGACTTGACAAACTGGTTCTGACTGATGCCTTGGGCAAGGCGGTGCCCTGCCAGTTTTCCCCCCTTGGCAAACGCGACGATGGCAACCCCTACTGGGTTCTTCTGGATTTCCAGGCCGATGTTCCGGCAAAACAGGCCGCGGTATACAAACTACAGGATACCGGAGACAATCCCTCACCGGCCCAACCGGTGCAGGTGAACGAGTCCGACAGTAACATCCGAATCAATACCGGTCCCCTGTCATTTGAGATATCCAGGGAAAATTTTAATTTTATAGAAAACGTTACACTCGATGGGAAAAAGATACTTGATCCCGGAAAAACGCCCGCCCTCCGAATTGTTGAGGGAGCCGCCGACACCAGCCTTAACAGCCTCGGTGTCCCGCCGTATCGCGTTGATGTGGAATATGCGGGGCCCATGCGCGCCTGTATTCGCGTGGACGGCGTCTATACCGCAGAGAATAAGTACTTTCTCCATTATACAATGAGAATAGAGGCGTTCTCAGGCAAGCCTGACGTTGCCGTGAGATGGAAACTTCGGAACAGCCAGAAACTGTGGGCATTCAATGCCTTTGTTAAAAAAGCAGCCCTTGATGTCAAGCTCACAGGCGGCGGCGATGTTGTCAAACCGGCAAATCCTGAAAAAGACGGATGGATAGCCGTCAGCGGCGAGTCCGCCTCCATGGCGGTAATGAACCGGTTTTCCAAGTACCATGACAATATGGACCTTACCGCACAAGCAGACGGTACCATAAGCTTTGAGCCTTTTGCCGGTCCGGGCTGGATCGAAAAACATATGGAATACGAATGGCAGCTTCTCTACCGGTTCAAGAAAGGGCCTTTTGCCAGCGAAGATGCAAAGGGCATGGCTGCCACTCTTCGCCGCCGCCCGCTGGCTCTGGCGACCGGTTCCTGGTACCAGAAGTGCGACGCCCTCGGCGGCCCCATAGGAATGCTTGATGATGAAATCGCAACATACAAAGACTGGGGCTGGACAATCCGTGACAGAGGAAGGCCTCGCCCCTCCGGCAAGCGTTTTGTGGGCCATCTGGGTGTTCATGACGTTTCGGAAACGGATTCAGCACGCGACAATCTATGGCAGTATATTCGAACCGGAAACCGCGGCTTTTTTGACGTAGGGGAAGCTTACGCGCTTTATTACCGCAACCCTTATACAATTCACTGGGACGAGCGTTTTGATCCGGACAAACTTGTTCCCGGCGTTGAGCTTGAGAGAACGCCTTTCCCTCGAATTCGCAGGAACACTGACGCAATGAAAAAGCTTCGCCGTTCGCGTATGTGCATCTGTCACAGTTACTACGCCGGCCTGATCGACCACTACCTGCTTACCGGTGAACGCGCCAGCCTCGAGGCGGCCGAAGACTTTGGTCAATTCATTGAAGACGAATACAAAAGCGTTGTTCCAGGCAGGCACAATCCCAATGGCGGCCGTTATTTCGGGCGCCCGTTCGGCAACATTTGCCGACTTTACGAAGTGACTCGCAAACCAAGGTGGAAGGATTTGATGACCAGGATGGCTCGTCTCGCGTTGGAAGCGCCTGACCGGGATGAGCGTGGAATTATCAGCTCTTCAAAACCTGTGTCACAATGGAATAAATATGCTGTAACAAAGGGCGGACGCACACTTCTGGACAAACTTGCCGAAAAGGGAATCTATCCGCAACCCATTGCCACCAAAGGCTGGTCCAGTTGGGAGCTTTCCATATTTAATCATGCAATAGGCCGATATTACGACATCACAGGCGATGAAGATGCTCGTGATATGCTGATTGCGCAGGCGTGGTTTATGGTGCGCTATGCCATGGAACCGGTACATCAGTACACGGGCTACATATGCGTGTTGGACTTTCCCCGCAAAGGCGACGCTTTCTTTCCGCGGATGTCGGGTTTACCTCACGGTCCGGACTGCAGACACGACGGCTGGTATACACGTTCCTGCCCCGACAACTGCATCCGGGGGTATCGCCTCACCGGACGTAAAGAATTCCTTGATATGGCAAAGCGCTATTGGAATCGCGGCTCGAAAATAGGCTATCTCCAGCGCGAAAGCAGCCGTGTGCCGGATGACAAGACCGGCCGGTTTGCCTCCGCAAGAGATCCCAAAGACGGGAACCTGATGTACGTAAAGGAACTTTTCTACGCATGGCAGAACCAGAAAAAAGACAATCAACCGCCCGATCCCATACGGCAACTGAAGGCAAGGTCAACAGGTAAAGGCAGTGTCCGGCTGGAATGGGAGGCGCCATCGGACAACAACGGCAAAGCTGCCGCGTATCAGGTCAAATGGGCCAGTATGCCGATCAAAGACTACAAGGACTATAACTACCTGGAAGATGAAGGCAAGATCCGCTGCTGGTGGAGAGCTTATAATGTCGACGGCGAACCCATGCCGGGTAATCCGGGCGAAAAAGAAACATTTGTGATCAACGATATCCCCTCCGGTACCCTGTGGTTTGCCGTTCGAAGCGACGATGCCGAGATGAACCAGAGCGACATCAGTAATGTCGTCAAGGTCGACGTAAAATAGAAGTTCAGCTTTGATAGAACGCAACTTGTTGAAAGGAGCGCCTCATGAGATTCATATGCATTGTATTTATTGCCGCATGGACAAGCGCTACGGCAGCCGCCATTGAGGTTGAACCTAACACTTGGAAAGACGCAGAAACCAGGCACATACCCGCTACCAACAGGATACCTCGGGCATGGTGGGACACCGGCGATGGTTATTGTGCCGCAACATATCGGACAAAAAGCGGCTGTATTCTTTCCCGGACAGGCGTCAAAAGCCTGCGCGAAGGATATCGACCCGGGTTTTATTCCAATGCGACTCTGGAATGGGATCTGAAGAAAAATGAAGCGCGCGTTGTAGAAGTCTCAAACTGGGGCGGCGGATCCTCGGGCCGCGGCAAGCTCCTGCCCGCATTCAAAGAGCGCCCTACCCCATCCCCCCGTCACACCTACGATGGCATCACTTATGTCGGTTCACAGGATGCCATGTACCTGATGCTTGGCGCCAACTGGCGCATCGGAGGCAACGGCTGCACCGACAAGGCCAAAAAGCAACTCCACATTGACAACAAATCCACCTGGAAATACTCCTTTGCTGATGACCGCTGGACGCG
>CAYSRM010000177.1:0-3590 GCA_964433435.1 uncultured Victivallales bacterium | reverse complement strand
TCAACATTATGCACTATGCTGCTTCAAAAAGAAAACAATATTGAGAGTGTCATTTCTGCCGGGGAAATATCCAACACATTTCGTAAAAAGCAACCAATATAACTATTTCTCGTATAATACAACTTGCGATTTGCTGTATGTTGGTTGCATTATTCTTTTCCCAGACATTTGCCGAAGAGTCTTCGCACATGAGCAAGAAGAAAAAACTGAGTGTTCCGGATATTTCGGTTCAAGCATCAATAGAAGACTTCGAGGCACGAAAAAAAATACTGCTCGAAATGGTTGCACAGAAGGATATTACGGCAAAAAAACTCGTTGACCCTACGTGCGACCTTTACAGCAACAGGGCTATTGCCAACCTGTTACTCGGACGCTTCCCGGAAGAAGCTAATCAAAGAATCAGGCGTACAGCGGAGTGGTTTGATCATCCCCATCCAAACAAACGGAGTCATGATGGCGAATGCGACTTTGCGGCCATGAAGCTGTGCAGAGCCTACTATCTGTTCAGTGACACAGATTTACTTGAGAAGAAAACGCATGAAGCTATCAGGCGTTTCTTTCTCAATTTCGATTTCGAAAGCCTGTATGGATCGGAAAACCACGCGTTATTGTTCCGGACGAGCAGGTATCTCATGGCCCAGGCTATGCCGGAATCAACCTTCAAGGCCTACAAAAAGAAAGGAAGGGAGCTGTTGAAAACTGACCTGGCCTGGCTGAAACACTACATTCGTTTCCGTGCGCGCCGTGGTTGGGGAGAGTTTGATTCTCTCTGTTATTTTATGCCTGAATGGGAATGCCTGATTAACCTGTATGATTACAGTAAGGATCAGGAACTCATGAAACTGGCGGGCATGATGCTTGACCTCCTTCTGGCCGACATGGCCGTTGACTCCCTGAACGGGATGTACGGCGGGGCGCATGGCCGGATATACGCGCGTCACGCGCTTGACCACGCTAAAGCGAATACATATCCGCTTCAATATCTCTATTTCGGTAACGTGGACCAAGAGTCCTTGATGTCTCCATACCGGCTTGTTGAAGGCACGCTAACCGATGCGCTGGTTTCTTCGTACAAACCCGCAGAAATCGTTCTTGCCATTGCGCTGGACAGAACAACACCCTATGAAAACCGCGAACGTAAACATTTGCACAATCCATTGGATATCAAGCCCAGACATCCGGTCAAGGGAAGCATACGCAAATATACCTACTGGACACCGGACTATGTGCTGGGATGCGTCCAAAGACAGGATCCCTACCCGCAAACATGCCGCGGTAAGTGGTATGCCCATCACGAACAGCACCAGTGGGAACTGACAATCGGTACCCGGACCACATCGCGCATATTCACACACCACCCTGGGAAAAGAGGAAACGAACACGGATACTGGACCGGAGATATACATTGCGGATGCGGCCATTTTTTTCAGCACAAAAACGCGCTTATCGCCCTGTACGACATCCCCGGGGACGAGCCATATAAACTAATCCATGCCTATCTGCCCAGGGATTCCTTTGAAGAAATGATGGAAAAGGATGGATGGATATTTATCCTTGAAGGCGGCGTCTATATCGGATTAAAACTTATTAACGGTTATGCATGGACTGTAAAAGGTGAATGGAAAGGCAAGGAGGTTATCAGCAGAGGAAGACGCAACGGCGTGGTATGCGAAGTGGGACTGGCGTCAGAATTCGAATCCTTTGATGACTTTCAGAAAAATATTCTGGGAAACACGATCAAATTCAGCAAGAAAGATATGAACCTGATGTATTCGTCTAAACGTAACGGAAGGCTCAGCATGGATACAAGTGGCATGCGAAAGTTGAACGGCAACAATGTTGATCTCGGTTATCCTACCTATGGATGTCCGTATATCAAATCTGAATGGGACAGCGGCATCATTCATCTGATACACGGTAAGAAACGCCTTACACTCGATTTTTTGAAGGGCCTTCAAGATTAACAGTGGGTATAACCTGACATATTTATGAATTCTGAAGGGGTTCCAGCGGACTACGCCCCAAAACCCTTTTACATATCTATTTTCGAAAAGTACGCTATATTAAGCATGGAGCATGCAAGGTATTGTTCTACATCTGAGGCCCCACCAAACAAGGCGGCACAGGGCCAACAGAATAATCAGAATTGATGAAGTGTATTAAAAATACCATTGAATTTTCAAACACTCATGTTAACACTGGACGACACAAAATGAAAAAGAGACCAAATATCCTGTTCCTGATGAGTGACCAGCACCGCGCCAATGTTACGGGTTACGAGGGAGATCCGTTTGTTCGCACACCAAACCTTAACCGCCTGGCAGAAACAGGGGTTGTGTTCCGCAATGCCTACACTCCGTCCCCAGTCTGCGTCCCTGCCCGACAGTGCATGATGTCGGGACAGCTACCCAAAACGTGCAAATGTGAGGGGTGGATTGATCTCAAGCCCGGATATCAAACCTTTTCGCGCGAGTTCTCAAGGTACGCCTACAATACTGTGTGCAGTGGAAAACTGCACCATTTGACCCAAGACCAGATGCAGGGCTGGACAACGCGCATTGCTCCGGATGCCAGCATGATGGACCGTTACATTGAAGGCGCCATCGAGGAGGAATTCAAACGGTATTCACCCGCTCCCGGAACCGGCAAATGGTCCAACCAGCGCGAGATTGAGGAAGCACGCCCCGTCGAGGGACCGTACCAAACTTTTGATGCGCATGCTGTCGATGCAGCTCTCGATTACCTTAACCGCTATTTTATCGACCCAGTCTATCAGCGCCCGCAATCACACCGTCCTCTTCTTTTCAAACTCAGTCTTCTGCAACCACATTATCCTTTTTTTACCGACGAGCAGAGGTTTGCATACTACTTGGATCGTGTACCGGTGTACATGCAGGAACCGTGCGACCACCCTGTGTTGTCGTTGAGTCAGCAAAACAAGCCCGTCAACGTTTCTGAAGGTGCTATTCGCCGCGCGACAGCGGCTTACTACGGCATGATAGACCAAATCGACTCTTACTTCGGGCAAATCATGGACAGACTGGAGGCCATGGACCAAGATCTGGATGATTGGATTATTGTCTACACTTCTGATCATGGAGAAATGCTCGGGGAACACGGTATATGGGAGAAGACCCGATTCTACGAAGCCAGTGTCCGTGTTCCATTGATCATCAGATGGCCCCGGCAGTTCCAGTCGCGCGTCGTAGACGAAAATGTCAATCTCTGTGATTTGTTTGCAACACTGTGCGACCTTGCGGGCTTAGACATTCCAGACGGGCTTGACAGTCGCAGTCTGTTGCCTCTCCTTCAGGGAGGAACCGCCAGATGGAATAACGAGACGGTCAGCCAGATGGGCACAACCCATTTAATGATCAAACAGGACCAATTGAAATACCAATACTATGGAGAAGAAATCCCGGAGGCACTTTTTGATTTGGCAAATGACCCAGACGAAAACGTAAATGTCGTTGACTCACCGGAGTATTCTGATTCCATCCATAAATTCCGGCAGCGCCTTTCCAGTTTGGGGCATGGGCCAAATGCCGACAAGAGTTATACGAACGCAGGATATCAGACATCATCCAAGC
>CAYSRM010000176.1:1785-3609 GCA_964433435.1 uncultured Victivallales bacterium | reverse complement strand
AACGGCTTGATTACCGGCACTGACGGCAATCCCGCTTCGGGTCTGGGGAATATCGAAACCCGGCTGCGTGTACCTGATGGGCAGGTTATCTATTATGAACCGGATCAGAATCCGGCCCTGAACGAGCAGACCTACACGCTGGCCAGCCTGGGCGGAACCACTGGTGCGGGTGGGGATCTCAAGCCGCTTTTGTCGGCAGGGACAGTGGTGGTTATCAAGTAGGAAAAGAAATTAGTCGGATCTATTCATGAAAAACGCCAAGTAAGTTCTTCTGAAAGGAGGTTATACGCAGTTGCAGCGTAGTGCGTAGTTTTTAACCCGCATATCTCACAGAATTCCTGTTGCGAGCGCGGATAGCGCCACTGCGACGGAACGAATTGACAAACCGCCAGATTGCAGTATGTCTATACGGCTGCTCCGGCGTTTCACCAATTCGCGCCCCCGCAGCAGCGCTTTGCACGCTCTCATTACGAAATCCTGTGAGATATGCGGGTTAACATGTGTGGCATGATCCACATGGGATGGGAGAGCTTGGCTTTTTTGACCGGAAGCGCGCCGATTTCACCGCATCTATTGCGTTCCAGCGAATTGGCGGTTAACCACAGTTCCATGGTATGCACCACGGCAGGCAACTTGCTGCGCCCCCGCCTGCGCCCGACGAGCGGGAGGGCGGGCAGGTTGTAGCTGCTGTAAGCTCAGCGAGTGAATAGATCAGGTTAGTCGGAAATGCTTGCAGTAGATTGTTCATGAGTAAGTAAGGTCAAATACAGGAATCGTTATTTGATAGTTGAGCCAGAGATGGTTTGCCACGAAAAAAAGTAGAAATGAAGTATGAAAGATTATTATTTACCAATTAATAAATTATCCTCTGCTTTTATAGCATTATCAATTGCAATTGGTGTTTTTCTAAATCTCAACGCTTTTGCTGATGAAACTTTAATTCTTGGTCGTAATAGTCAGTGGCGCCTGGAGAAAACATGGGGGGTGCCGCCGGTTGTCAGGATGGAAGACGGCAGGCTTGTGCCACTTGTTCCCGGCGCCGGGCTCAAGGGGCCGGGCCACGCGCGGGTGTTCAAGCCTGACCCCGGCAAGACCTACGATCTGCCTGTATGGCCCGAGCTGCCGGCTGACTGGATGGAACCTGAGTTCGACGACTCCGCCTGGGCGCTGCATCGCGGCCCGGTAACCGTTAACGCGATGTATGCTATGCGCAAGGCCTTTACTCCGCGATGGAATTTCGGCATGGCGCGCCTGCGCGGACGTTTTCTCGTTAACAATCCGGCGGCTGTGAGCGACCTTAAGCTTAGCCTGACGTACCAGGGCGGTGTAGTGGTCTACCTTAACGGGCATGAGATTGCGCGCGGGCATCTACCGGATGGCCCTGTTGTCCCCGGAACGCTGCCCGCGGATTATGCGGCAGCGCAGGCCAAGCGAAAGAGCGAGTGGGTGCGCGCTACTGGAATGGACCGGCAGTTAAAGGATATTGTTATTCCGATCTCGAAGCTTGTGCGCGGCGTGAATGTTCTGGCTATCGAGGCGCAGCGAGCGGCGTTGCCGGAAAAAATGCTTACTAAAAAAGGAAAAAAGAATCACTGGATTCCTCTTGAAATTCGTACAATCACGCTTACTGCTTCATCCTCGGATGGCCTCGTTTCGAATGCCGGCAAGCCCGAAGGGCTGCACGTCTGGACCGGTGAACCCACCTACCGTGTGAAAGTCAATGAGCTGGGCGATCGGTCCATTAGATCTCCACTACCGCTTCGCATCGTCGCCTGTCGGAACGGTGTTTTTTCGGGTCAGGCCGTTGTCTTCAATCATAAGCCG
>CAYSRM010000176.1:0-1685 GCA_964433435.1 uncultured Victivallales bacterium | reverse complement strand
ATTGAGGAACAACCAGCACAGCGGGTGCCCGTTGAAGTCAAGGTACATGATTTTGTAATGCCTGATCCGAAGGAGTTCGCGACGTTTCTTGAGATGCATCATTCACCGGACACCCTGGCAAAGTATTACAAAGTTTCCATGTGGAGCGAGGAACACTGGGCGCTGCTTGAGAAGTCGTTTGAGCAGACTGCACGCGCCGGAAATAAGCTTATCTTTATACCCCTCTTTGCCCACGCCCGTTTTGGCAACGATCATGGTATGCTGCGATTTATACACAAGAACAAAGCGTCAGGGAGCGGAGAAACCATCGAGTGGGAATATGACTTTTCCATCATAGAACGCTATATCGATCTTGCCCTGAAATATTTTGACCGTAACATGGTTGTCATCTGGCACGTGACCGAACCTGCACATGAGGATCAATATTGGAGAATTCGAGGCGGTGAACCGCAAAAACACCCTCAGGTCACGGTTCTCAATCCGGACGACGGGTCGCTTTCTCTCTACAAGGCGCCGCTTTACGGCACGGAGGAGGCGAGGGAATTCTGGAAGCCAGTTTATGCAGAGATTGTCAAACTGGTCAAGCGCAAAGGATTAACGAAACGTGCGCTCACGCTTGGCACCGAACAGGACCTGGGTGTCTCAAAAGCGTTCTTGAATAATCTCAAGGAGTGGGCGCCGGAGTTCAAATGGTCGCGTTGTACACATGCGGCTCCGCCCCGGAACATGGCCTATCGTAATGGGCTCAAACTGGGCTATGCCAGCGATGTGTACGGCCGGATTTTGCACCATTGTCCGTCGCAACAGCGTAACTATGGTTGGCGCTGGCGTGACGATGAAAAGATGGGTGTACACGCGCATTGGCCTCGCAATCACCTGACCGATAACTCGGCCCTTGGCGCAATTCATCATATCGTAGAGACGCATATCGTAAGCAGTCCCTATGGGATCAAGGAATATGCCTACGCGGGGTTAGCTTATCAGGGGGCAGACTTCTGGGTTATAAAGGGTAATAAATCGCGCACGGCCAGCGGCCGGGTCGGCACATTGATCGATCGCTTCCCTGAAGCCATTTGGGGGTCGATTTCCATCGCGAACGGCTCAATCTCCTGGCTGACCCCCGGGCCGGATGGAGCGGTCTCGACGACGAGGTTTGAGGTTTTGTGCGAAGGGATTCAGGAAGCCAATGCCAGGGTATTTATCGAGCGGGTCTTGAGTTCCAAGGACCAGCGCGCCCGGCTGGGCGAGGCGTTGGCAAGGCGCGCCGAACGTCTCATCGATGAACGGTTTATGATTCTCTATGGACATCGACTTGGGGAAGCCGCAAGCGGAGTGAACCGGCGCAGGGATGCCCTGTTCGCAATGGCTACGGAAGTTTCCGCAGCATTGAAATAGAAGTGATAGACAGGATAATTAGCACAAACATAGTGTGTTATACACTGTAGGGAGAACGGATATGCGAAAGAAAATATTAACGCTGGCTTTTGCCATTATTGTTGCGGTTTATTTCATGGAAACCGGGGTGGCTGCGGAGGCTGAGTTTGTTTTCGGGCCGAAGGCCGCTACCGCTGGAGGGGAGACGGTTATAGCTTTTGCCGTGTCGGCTCCGACCGATGTTGAAGTGTCAGTACTGGACGCGGACGGGAAAATCGTTCGTCATCTGGCGGCAGGCGTGATTGGCGCGG
>CAYSRM010000175.1:0-3657 GCA_964433435.1 uncultured Victivallales bacterium | reverse complement strand
CGGATATAGTCGAAATGAAGACCGTGCACCGGGTAATTTTCCGCGATTTCAACCATTGATTTTACCTCGAGTCGGAAGTTTTCCGGGTGCGAAGGGCACAGCCACTCGCGCATGATTTTGCCATTGATGTTTTTCTGGACCCTTTCTTCTTTCGCCATCAGTGATATAAATTTCTCTGGTGTCCGGCTCCCCATCTTGAAGTTTACTTTCCATACATGGCATTCCACGCCGTACTTCCGGCAAGCCGCAAGGCATTTCTCTATCTGATCCCCTTTTTCCCGGATTCCTTCGGCAACAGGCAGAACACTGCTCTTGTAATAGGCGGCTCCGCCCCAGGACATATTGGGGATTATGACGTTAAATCCGTTTTTGCTCAGTGTGCGAATTGTTTCGTTCCAGCTAAGTCCTTCGACACCGTAGGGTTCATGGCACCAGAAGGCACGGTGTTCGCCCGGCAGCGGGCTTTGTGTTGAAGCGTAAGCTTTCAGTCTTGAATTGCGCGCATTTTCGGCAGCGTCCAGAGATTTGACATACTCTGAGGCCTTCAATAGTGATTGCGCCTGTTTCTCAAACTTTTCGGCCCGCCTGATGTGTTTGCGGACGGTTGGTCCTGTCTTTTCTGAACCGACGGCTGTAACGCCGAGTCCGGCTATTGCTTCTTCCGCGGCCAGTTTCCACATCTCCGGGATGAAATGGCCTGTTAAAGCGAGCATGAGTCTTTTTTTGCCCGCTGGATCGTCATTAAGGAGAACATGGGTCACGAATATGCAATTATCCGAGACCAGGATAGCAGGTTCGCCTGTATATTGGCCGCGGTGGTCGAACCACAGGGCGGCCGCAGAACTTTGCCCTTGGACAGGGCGGGCTTTCTGGATGTTCCATGACTGCTGTGAGACAACCGACGGCAACCCTTTTATCTTGTTTGACATTGCATGCATGGCTGAGAATTCGTTTTTGTATCTGCGTTTTCCGTGCTCTGTCAGATTGATTCCGGTTGTTTTTTGAAGGGTTGAAGGCAGATGATAGAAACAGATAAGCTTTCCGCCTCCTGAAAGAAAGTTCTGCATTGTTTGCACGGTTTCTTTTGGCAGGGCTGGATTGTATGGCAGGATTGCCAGCTTTTTGTTTTTGAGATGGCAGGATTTCAGGTCAAGATCGCTGATGAAAGAGAAAGGAATGCCTGACGCTTCCATGAATTGCGCGACATTTCCTGTGTAAGAGCGAACAGCGTCGAATTTTTCTGGATCGTTGCCCGCTATCGAGTCCGAACGTATTACGGCGACAGCGCTGTCGCTGTTAAGAAGTCCGAGGTCGGCCAGATAGAAGACAGTATCGGTTCCATCGCCTTTCCATGCCGAAAAGCGGATTGCTTCAATATTGCTCCATCCTTCAGGTGTGCCTTCCAGCCTTGTGTCGGATTTGTGAATGACCACATTCCTCCAGTTGGAGGAGGATACGGCTGAAAAAGAGGCCGAATACCATCCCGAACCGCTCTTGAGGTATAGTGTGAAAGCTGAAATCGGGGAGCTGTTGGTGCATAAGATCTTGAATTGCAGGCCGCGGCAGTCGGTAAGATCGAGTTTGACTGTTTTATCCCAGACGCAACGTTTTACTTCCGATTCGGTGAATCGGCATGGAAAGGCCAGAACATTTCTTTTGCCTGCTGTGGCTGTCTTTACAGGCTGGGCGGACCATTTTGCCGCCCACTGTGAACGCGCGCTGTTGTTGTCGGAATAATCGAAACTTTCGATAAGACTGTAAGGTTTGCTGACAGGTTGGGGTAGTTTCCTGTGCGGCACTGCAGACGCGAGCGTAGCCGCGAAAATTGCCGCTGATATGATTATGTTTTTTTTCATGATGTAATTCTGCGCGAGGTTTTATAAGGACGCAAGGGTATTTACTGCTTGAATAGATGACAGGGGTTGTACATAAACTGCCTGAAACTTGAAAAAGGGAAAACAGCGCTGGAGGTTATGTGAAAAAGGAAACAAGGTATATGTCGTTCTCGAAACAGGCTGAAATGATCTTATCGTTGCCTGTAGACTGCAGGGTCAACGAGCTTGGGGGCTATGGGCCTTCCGGTGAAGTTATATATACCCGGCATCCCCGGGGATGTCCCTCTGCGATTGTGGACAGTCGGGAAGGCGCCACCGTTTCTTTGATGTCTAACGGTTCTGTGGAGTTTTCCGTGGCCACGGAAAGAGAGGCAACTGTTCCTGTGCTTGCGAAGAGTTTTGACCCGGTTGAGAAACGCGAGATATCTGTGCCGTCACAGAATGTGTGGATAAGTCTGCCCGAAAAAAAAGAAGCGTTGGCTTCGATTGTGAATCCTTCAATATCTTGCGGGTTGAAAACACGATGGATAAAGATTGTAAAAATTGGCGAGCCTTTTCGACAGATGTGGCATTGTGCAGAGTTTTCGGCCCGGGGCTGCAGAATACAGACTGCATTGAAGCTGGCTCTAGTAGTAACAGAAAGCGGGCCTGCTCTGTTCCGCGGGATTTATGTGCTAAACTCCGGCAGGCGGCCGTTTAATGCCGATTTATGGACCTTTTTCAGTCTGCATGGAACGCAGCGCTTTGTTTACAACAAGGCAATCTGGTATGATTCCGGTCTGCCTCTGACTCCGAGAGAGACCGTGGTTTGCGCTCGAATTCCCTACACTGATGATTTGCAACTCAAAAGGGTTTCAACGTTTACGCAGAACGCGGACTGTGTTGAAAGCTCTTGCGACTACTCCTGTTTTGTCGGCGACACGTCCGCATCGGCGCTTTTCCCTTTAGCGGTCAGAAACGGCAGGCTTGGACCGGGGGCAGTCGGGCGTTTGAACCGGTTTGCAACCCCTGCGGTGGCCGCCTCTCATTTGAAAGTCGATCTTGAAGCGGGCGCTTATGCAGTGGCCGGGCAGAGTCTGCTTTACGTTACCGATCCAGATGTTCTGGACAGTTTTGCCCGAACTTCGGTTGCCGGGGAGCCGTCTTACAAGGCAATTGCCTCAAAGTTCAAAAGCGCTTCAATCGGGCTTGTCAAGTCGACTCCGGGCGCAAGGGACGCAGCGAGACTTTCATTGATGCAACCAGGCGGGGGTTCTGCAGGGTTCAGTTTTGAGGCGGAAGGCAATAGAATGATATCGGAATACGCCGGGTCGGTCTGGACAGGTGTTGAGGAGTTATACGAGAACTGCAGGGCCCATGGCGCTCCTTTAGCCGAGGGGATAGAGCTTGGGACCCGGGATCGTGGTCAGGACATGTGGCCTAAGATGAAGGCTGACCCGGGCCGGGTGAGGAAGGACCTCGTGCATGCGTTCTCGTTTATGTACGCGACAAGCAAAGAACCGGTGGCCGGGAAGAGAAGGCTGACTCTCAAGGAAAAGCTTCACGGAATGTTTCCGAGGCAGTATCCCAGCCGTTGGAATGACAGAAGCGCCGAAATTTCCAACGACAACAGGCCATATGCAGACAGTCCGTTATGGCTGGTAAATTCTCTTGTAATGTATATCCGTGAAACCGGCGACGTGAGCATACTCCAGGAAACGGTTCCAACAGTGCGGCTGATCAATCCGGATGATCCTGAGAATTCAAGCATGACCGGCAATTCCATGGAACTAAGTGTAATTGAAGTTGTGATGGAGATATTCAGGTGTTTCGGGAGGCATGT
>CAYSRM010000174.1:0-3667 GCA_964433435.1 uncultured Victivallales bacterium | reverse complement strand
ATTATCATACATGATAATAAAACCTGTGTCAACAGCTTAACCCGCATATCTCACATGATTTTGTAGCCACAGAATGGAAAATGTTGCTGCGGGGGCGCGAAGTGGTGAAACGCCGGAGGGTGGAAGTGTCTTGACTCAGCTTTTTTGTGTTGCCATATTGCAGTGAAATTCAAAGAGGAGTTCTGATGACGAAGAAGAAATACACTATTGTCGGGCTTGGCAGCCGTTCAGTGATGTACTCGGATGCGCTGCTTGACAAATACGCTGAACACAGCATGCTGGTTGCGGTCTGTGACACGAACCCGGGCAGACTGAACCTGAAATTGGCTGCATGCGCCGAAGCAGGCACAGAGACTAAGGGCTATCCTGCTGAAGAATTCGAGAAGATGATCCGTGAAACGAAACCTGACACGGTAATAGTCACTACAGTTGACCGCTATCATGACGACTATATCTGCAAAGCCATGGAGATGGGCTGTGACGTCATAACTGAAAAGCCCATGACTATTGATGAGCGGAAATGTCAACGCATTATTGACACTTGCCGGAAAACCGGCCGGAACTGCAGGGTAACTTTTAACTACAGGTATTCGCCGCCTCGAACCCAGATCAAGGATCTTCTGATGTCCGGATTGATAGGCGATGTTTTATCCGTTGATTTCAACTGGCTGTTGAACACGCGCCACGGCGCGGATTATTTCCGGCGCTGGCACCGTCACAAGGAAAATTCAGGCGGCTTGCTGGTGCACAAGGCTACGCATCATTTCGACCTTATCAACTGGTGGCTTGGTACGGTTCCTGAAAGCGTCTATGCAAAAGGGAAGCGAAACTTTTATCTTCCCGAAACGGCTGAGCGATACGGACTCAGTAATCGAGGCGAAAGATGTAAACAGTGCCCGGAATTCGAACGATGCCGGTTCAGTTTGGATATGAAATCCAAAAAGACACTTCACAAAATGTACCTGGAGACCGAGCATCACGACGGGTATTTTCGAGACAAGTGCGTTTTCAGTAAAGATATCGATATTGAGGACACGATGCACATGATTGTTTTATACAGGAACGGTGCAACCATGAGTTATTCGCTGAATGCCTTCATGCCCTGGGAGGGTCTGCGTGTTGCTATTAACGGAAGCAAGGGAAGAATAGAGCATGTCTGCCAGGAAACCGTGTATGTTAGCGGCGACGGGAATGTCCCCGGAAGGCTAGTGCCGGAAGGAACCAGGACGATAGTGTATCCACATTTTGAGCCAGCATACGAAGTCGACATATGGACCGGCAGCGGGGGGCACGGAGGAGGTGATCCGGCGCTGCTGGAAGATTTATTCAGTGAATCGCCTCCGCAGGATAAGTACCTAAGAGCGGCGGATTATCGTGGCGGCGCATGGTCTATTCTTACCGGAATCGCAGGAAATCGTTCCATTGAGGAAAATCGCACAGTACAGGCTGATGAGCTAATATCAGGACTTGACGAACCGGATTACCCTCTTTCACCCGGGCACAACTGACACTGTATGACCTTCTTATCCACAAAAAAGAACGGATCATGCTAAAAGTTTTCACAATAAATTTTAATCTGGATTATTCATACATATGAATGAAGAATCTACTTGAGCCAACACAAAAGCTGTGTTTTTACCGGCTTTATTGTAAACAGACGGAGTTTGCCCACGTTGGCAGGCCGTTCAAAAGGTGGGCGTCTTACGTCTATCCCGAAGCAGGCGTGTACACGCGCACACTGGAGACTCCTTAACAACTCAAACGAAAGAAGGCATGGCATGCAGGAATGGTTGCCCATGGCAGCGGCAGCAGTTTTAGGCGCCGCTGGCTGCAAAAGTCCACAGGAGATGAGATTTGGTCCTTACGTGACGAATCCGGCTCAGGAGTCAATGGTGGTACGCTGGGCGTCGGACGGATTAGAGAAAGGTGTGGTACGGTTGTACTGTGATGGTAAGCCGGTCGGTGAAGTTAAGGCTTGCGCAGAAGAATTACGCTATCCGGCAGATCCTGAAACGCGCGGTCTGTCGCTGGAAGGGTTGGCAAAAGAAGAGATTGGAACAGCCTATCTTTACTGGGCACGATTTGATCACCTTCAACCGGGTACGGACTATCGCTATATGGTTGAATTTGGTAAAGATTTGGTAGAAGGCGGGTTTCGTACTCTGGCAACCGAACCGGAGCCTTTTACTTTTATAGCGTTAGGCGACAGTCATGCGGCCGATGTGGTTTCGGACCAGTTCGGCCGACATGAGCCTGCATGGATTCTCCATTTGGGCGATCTGGTGCATTATGAGTCCTACGGCCAATATAACTCCTATTTTTCGCCGATAGTCAATGAAATGCTGAAGTGGCAGCCTATGGCCGTGGTACGAGGCAATCATGACCAGAGAGGCCAGTTGTTGAGTCGCCTGTTTGGGCTGGATCCAGAGCAGAAGTATTATGCGTTTAAGGATGGGAACTGCCTGCTTGTCGGGCTCGATTCCAGTGTCTGGCGACGGTCAAACCCGGAGGAGAAAACGGCCGTGATGCTCGAATGGGCGGAGCAGATTCTGCGTGACTCGGACGCCACCTGGAAAATTGTCGCCTTTCATGAACCACCCTATGACATGAGCTACCGGCGCAGCAGTTGGGGACGCAATGACGCCATGGCAGTTTTTCGACGGACCGGTGTAGACCTGATTCTGAACGGTCATGCCCACACCTACCAGCGGTTTGCGCCAATGTACCAGCATGGTGAAAATGAAGAACATCCAATATTACTCGTCAATAGCTCTGGCGCTGGCGACACTTACGCTACCCTGGCGCGTCGCGCCGATCCCTATCTTGTGGAACGCAAGGAGGGGAACCATTATGTGGTGTTTCACATTGACGGCCAGAGCTTGACGGGACGCGCGCTTGCCCTGGATGGCGGCTTGATCGACGAATTCTCTGTTCAGAAGAAAGACGGCCGGCTTAAGCCCGAGTACGTAGAACAGGCGTTGCCGGAGGAGCCGTTGGGCAGACTTCAAAGCGCTCTTTTCAGACAATATATGAAAATGCCCGGTGGTGAATTTGAGCCCGGTGACGAGTTTGGCGTGGAAATTACGTTCCCTGCCGGCACACAGCCTATTCGGTACGATTTTCGCCCTTCGCCCGACAGCAAACACGCTGTCGAGCTTGTCGAGAAGACCAGTGGCGAAGTGCCGCCTGGAAAGAGCATCACGGTTGCTGTGCCGCTTAGAGCCAAGGCGGGGATTCGTGATGTTGGCCCTAAAGGATTGAGCGAACCGCGCATCTTTCTCGACTGCCACTACGAAGTTGAAGAAATCAAAGGCGTTATCTCCAGCACTCGTGTCTATGCATGGACGCCGGATGATGAGGAAAGCGGGACTGAGGCCGAAAATCCACCCTCCTCCATGCCTTAGCCTGATCTATTCACGCGCCGAGTTTTCCGCAACTACAAGGCCCAGCGATGCTGAATGCTGGATAAACTCAGTCATAGTTTCTGTTCCCTTCCAGCAACCAGCAACCAGCAACCAGCAACCAATGATAAAAGGCAAGAATTGTCCGCAGTCTGTTGAGTGCAGCAGGTTGTTCTTCAACCTGCTGCCGTGTTGGTTGCGGCCGAAGACCGCCTTAGCCCGCATATCTCACACTTTTTCGAGCAGAAACGGTTCAGAGCGCTGTT
>CAYSRM010000173.1:0-3683 GCA_964433435.1 uncultured Victivallales bacterium | reverse complement strand
ATTCTAGCTTGCGCGGATACCATCTTTAACCCACAGATTGTGCAGATGATCCAAAATAAAGAATTGCTTGAATTGCTTCTTGCATCGGCGAATGGGCTGATGTAATGTTCGATTCTTAGTTGTCTTCGGGACAGGGTGATCGGGGATTCGTTAAAGAATACCTTGAAATTCCCAACCGGCGGTAAAAGTCCGCGAGTTCTGTGTGTCAGGATTGACGTGTTGGAATTACACGGCCGACAGTAAAGTCTGGAAGTGAGAGGACAGTTTTTCTGACTGGGAAGAAATGTACCCGAAGGTTTATTGCCTTCGGGTTTTTTTTGTTGAACGGAAAAGTAATGGCAACACAATTTGATAGCATAGAAGAAGGAATAGCGGCGATAAGTCGCGGTGAACTCATTGTTGTTACAGACGACGAGCGCCGGGAAAACGAAGGCGACCTTGTCATGGCAGCGGAGAAGGCCGACCCTGAGAAAATCAACTTCATGGCAAAACACGGCAGGGGCCTGATCTGTGTCTCTCTCACTGCCGAGCGCCTTGAAAGGCTGGGACTTTCACGCATGGCATTACGCGGTTCCGGCGACAGGTTCGATACCGCGTTCATGGAATCGGTAGACGCCGCGGCGGGAATAACCACAGGCATAAGCGCTTACGACAGGGCTGAGACGGTGGCCAGACTGGTGGATGAGGAATCCACTGGAAAGGATCTGGTGAGTCCGGGGCATGTGTTTCCGCTTGAGGCAAAGGAAGGCGGAGCGCTTCGGCGCGCCGGACACACTGAGGCGTCTGCAGACATGGCTCGGCTTGCCGGACTTCAACCTGCGGGAGTCATCTGCGAAATACTCAATGAAGACGGAACAATGGCAAGACTTCCCGATTTAAAGCGTTTCGCCGAGGAGCACGGACTGAAAATTGTCAGTATTGCGGATATCATAGCTTACCGCCGCAAGAGGGAGCGTCTGGTTGACTATATCAGGTCTGTCAAGCTTCCCACACCCTACGGCGAATTTGAATTGCGGCTGTATCAGTCAGCAGTCGATCGGGATCATCACGTGGCGTTGGTTATGGGCGAGGTGGACGAAAATTCTCCTGTTCTTGTTCGTGTTCACAGCGAGTGTCTCACGGGGGATGTCTTCGGTTCGTTAAGGTGCGATTGCGGATCGCAGCTTAATGCGGCCATGCATATGATTGCCGAAGAGGGTAGGGGAGTTGTTCTCTATATGCGCCAGGAAGGCAGGGGAATAGGACTCTCGAACAAAATACACGCATATGAATTGCAAGAGAAAGGGATGGATACAGTGCAGGCCAACGAGCACCTGGGCTTTCCTGCGGATCTGAGGGATTACGGCATAGGCGCACAGATACTGTGCGAACTCGGCGTGAGCCGGATCCGGCTTCTTACGAACAACCCTCGGAAACTTGTCGGACTTCAAGGTTATGGTTTGGAAGTCGTCGAAAGAGTGACAATACCCGTCGCGTGGACTGAAGAAAACCGGCGGTATCTGAGCACGAAGAGAGACAAGATGGGCCACATGTTCTCGTAGAACGCGTTGACCAAGGACAAGGGTAGTGGTAAAAAAATGAAAACGAATGAAAGCTGGGAAAATCGATTAACGACTACGGCGACGACGACGAAATACGATCCACATTCGCTAAAGCTACGGCGGACATGAGAGATGTGCTCTCAATCGTCTGCCCTAGTCGTCGCCGTAGTCGTCGACCGAAATGGACAGGAAAACGGGGGAGAATCGGGCATCTGCTTTAACCATCTGCCAAATGGTCAGTTAGACAGATAAGAGTCCGGATTTCTTACCACAACCGAGACCGAGTAAAGGAGGATCGTTATGAAAAGTACTTGCAGATTCGCGGAAACAGTAGGTCTGTGCATGGTTATGATGGCGGCATCGGCCGGGGCGGAGACAAACTACTGGGAGAATCAGGACGTCAACAACTTGACGGACGACTGGGCCGAAACCGGCAATGTCGCGGGCGTCCGGATCTACGATGGAACCAACTATGCTGTCACAGGGGAGAATACCTACTCCGGCAATACGATGATTCACGGAGGAGGACTCAAGATTTCGACCGACGGCGGCACAGCCACGAGGATCACCGCCAGCTCCGCCATAGAAATTTATGCCGGGGGCACCCTTGAGTTTTATCATCCTTTCAATGGTTCAAGCACTTATACGAATCAGCTTGTTGCCGACGATATTCCCGTCCATCTGCGCGGCGGTACGTTATACTTGCACAGTCGCATTACCAGCGCTTCCGCGATGTTAAGTCAGAAGATCGGCGCGCTGAATTCAGACTACGGGCACGGCACTGTCCACCTTCTCGGCAGGGATAAGGCAAATCCTGATCCAACCAACACGTTACAGTTTGCATCCCTGTCTCGCGCCACTGGCAGCACACTATTGTTTTCTCGCGAGTACGCAGATGGAACCCCCACACTGAATATCTTCCTCGACAGTCAGGCCGAGGGCATCATGGATGCCTGGGCCGTTGCCTACAAGAACTACCGCTACGACTTTGTCTGGTATGACGCGTCCGGCGAAGGAGCGATTAAGTTAGGCGACAATGTCACCCGCACGACTTCCTTGAGCGCCGGCGGACACGTCAATACGGACGGTGGGAGCATGACCCTCAGCGACGACGCGGTTATCGATTCTCTACGTATACGATCAGACGGCTATAACGACGGGGTCAATCATAACCTCAACGGCAACCAACTCACCATCACCAGCGGCGGCTTACTCAATTCACGCAGCGCGTACACACTGACCAATGGCTCGCTGACGACCGGCAATGACGAGCTGTTCCTGCACCACTATGACGGGTCCTGCACGATCGCCGCCAACATCGTCGGTGACATGGACGTCACGACATGCGGCGGCATGATTCTCAGCGGCACGAACACCTTCAGCGGCGACCTTTACGTCAACAACGGTACGGTCACGCTCAGCGGTTCGAACGACAACATGGGCGAGGCCCATGTCGCGCCGGGTGCCGCGCTGAGCCTGAGTCCCGATGTCGTGACCGCTGATACGGCAATCGACCTGCTGTTCGATGGACGGGTGTATGGCAAGGTCGACGTAGCCGCGGATTCCGATACTGTCATTGTCGGAACCCTGAAAGTCGGCGGCGAAACCCTGTCATCCGGGGAATACACGGCCGAGTCGCATCCTGACTTCATCAGCGGCGCTGGAACCTTGTGCGTTCCACCGTCCAGTGCGGGCACAGTGTTCATATTACGTTGAGTACGGCCCATGGGCGATTGTCGAAATGTGATTCCTTTTTTGCATTGCCGTTCAGCGGCATTCCTAATATAATCACGATTTAACTTCAAAAGTCAAAAAATGGCCTGGGTTAACCCGCATATATCACAGAATTTCGTAGCTGCGTGTCCGCCATCCGGCGGAAGAGCGTGGAGAGTGCCGCTGCGGGGGTGCAAATTGGTGAAACGCCGGAGCAGCCGTATAGACATACTGCAATCTGGCGTTTTGTCAATTCGTGCCGTCGCAGTAGTGCTATCCGCGCTCGCAGCAGGAATTCTGTGAGATATGCGGGTTAAACGGGACGTGGCAATGGATCGATCCGCGATAACAAAGAAGCAACTTTATCTTTATTCTTTGTGCCTGGCGTTGCCTTTATCAGGCAAGGCAGGACCTGAAATAGAATGCAAA
>CAYSRM010000172.1:0-3683 GCA_964433435.1 uncultured Victivallales bacterium | reverse complement strand
CCAAAGGCAAAATGATCCGTATAGAAGCAAATGATATAAGCATGATAGGCAGGGCAACCCAGGGAGTCCGGCTGATCAACCTGACAGAAGGCGATAAGCTGGTCTCTGCAGCGACATTCGAGCCGGACCCGGACGAAGATTCAATGACACACCAGGCAGATTAACCCGCATATCTCACAGGATTTCGTAGTAGCCTGTCCGCCATCCGGCGGAAGAGCGTGGAAAGTGCTGCTGCGGGGGTGCGAATTGCTGAAATGCCGGAGCAGCCGTAGAGACATACTGCAATCTGGCGTTTCACCAATTCGTGCCCCGTCGCAGTGGCGCTATCCGCGCTCACAGCAGGAATTCTGTGAGATATGCGGGTTCAAACCCAGGCGCTACTCGACGTCTTCAACAATCTCTCTCATTATCGTCCTGTAGCCTTTGCCGTCTCGCATCTCTTCTTCAATGCTGCGGATAACCGTGTTGGGTGGACGCGACCCGCTTTCAACAAAATCAATGGTGCGCGGACCTACTTTGATAGAGTCTCCCGGCTTCAACACAGCAACGTCTATTGTCTTGCCGTTAACAAGTGTGCCGTTGCGCGAACCAATATCCTTTATAACATAATCCCCGGCCCATAGGATTATAGATGAATGAATCCGTGATACTTTGTCGTCGCGAATAACAATGTCGGCTTCCGAGGACCGCCCAATTGTCAATTCAGTTCCTGAGAGAGGGATTATCTCGTTCGCACCTTCATCATTTCTGTATCTTAATTCCATGGTATCTCCTCAGCATATTACCGTGTCCGTTCCGAAGAAGCGCCCTTCCCGAGAGCAGACTTAAAATACTCCAAGGTAAGCTGCAAGCCATCCTCTGGCATCACTGAAGGCTCCCAACCAAGTTCAGACCTGGCCATGGTTATGTCCGGCCGCCTGACCTTCGGGTCATCAACAGGTAATTCCTTGAATACAATTTCAGATTCGCTACCGGTCAGCCTGGTAACAAGCGCAGCAAGATCAAGCATGCTCATTTCTCTCGGGTTGCCTATATTGACCGGCCCGGAAATATCGCTCAAGGCTAGCCTGTAAATCCCGCTTATCAGGTCTGACACGTAACAGAAACTTCTAGTCTGTCTGCCATCGCCAAATACTGTCAACGGCTCCCCGTTCAAGGCCTGACTCATAAACGCAGGCACAACTCTGCCGTCTTTGATCCTCATTCTGGGACCGTAAGTGTTGAATATCCTGACAATCTTCGTGTCTACGCCATGTACCATGCGATACGCAACCGTCATGGCTTCGGCAAATCGTTTTGCTTCATCATAAACACCTCTCGGTCCCACAGGGTTGACATTGCCCCAGTAAGTCTCCTTCTGAGGATGCTCTTCGGGGTCGCCGTAAACCTCGGAAGTAGAAGCAAGAATGAATCGCGCCTCTTTTGCGCGAGCCAGGCCAAGCGCCTTGTGAGTTCCAAGCGCTCCCACCTTGAGCGTCTGAATGGGCAGCTCCAGGTAATCTACAGGACTTGCCGGGGAAGCAAAATGGAAAATAAAATCAATGTCCCCGGGAAGAAAAATGTATTCAGTAACGTCCTGCTTGATAAACCGGAAATTCTCGTTGCCGGCAAAATGCTCTATATTGACAACATTTCCAGTAATCAGATTGTCCATACATATAACCCGGTGGCCTTCAGCCAGAAGAAGATCACACAGGTGCGATCCAATAAAACCGGCGCCTCCAGTTACAAGTGAAACACTCATCAAAAACCTTTCTTTCCTGTGAGCGTCAGTGAAGATCGCTCTTTAATTCTGTTTCAAGCAACTCCCGCAAAGCCTCCATGTCCGGTACCACAAAGTCTGCATATGGAGACCCCGCAACCGAAGAAACCAGTACTGTCTTCCCGCAGCCGGCACGCCTTCCTGCTTCCACATCCCTCGGGCTGTCACCTACCGTCCACGATTCCGGAAGGTCAATGCCGTGTTTTGAGGCCGCCCGCGTGAACATTCCCGGCCGGGGCTTACGACAACAGCACTGGTTATTGTCATGCGGACAATATTCTATATCAAGAATACGTAAATCATAACGCCGCAGCAGCGCCGATTTCAACTCTTTATGAATTCTTTCCAATTCTTCAATACTGACTCTGCCCAGGGCAACCCCCCGCTGATTCGTCACAATTACCGCCTCAAACCCAAACGCGAAAACCTGCTTCAAAACGGGCGGGAAAGCAGGCTCGATCCTGAAATCCTCCCACCTTTCAACATACCCCGGCCCGGGCGATTTGTTAACAATCCCGTCGCGGTCAAAAAAAAAGCATTTCTTTAACACACACTCACCTGTTCTCTATTCTCAGGGATTCAATGCTATATACCTGGTTGCGAACAAAACCCGTGCGATAGGCTACAACACGCAACTTGTAGAAACCATCCCTTACTTGCCTGGTGTCAAAACTGAACTCCCGGCCGGTTCCAATCGGCCTGCCGTCCAGCAGATACAAATATCGGCTGTAATGAGAGTCGTCTTCATCCGACGCAAGGCTCCTGATTTCTATTACCCCGCTGGCTTCGTCTTCAGGCAGGCCTTCAATCTTGATCCGTCCCTTTGTCGACCACGGACTCGCCAGAGGATCACCAACGAGCATTATCTGCAGCGGGGACCGTATGGACTGGTAAAAGCTCTCTATCATCGTACAACCGGAAGAATAATGGACGAAAAAACGGGCCGAAGGGAATTTAGTCCATATGGAATACGGCTCCGTCACGGTGCCGGCCGACGCTGTTGCTCCCGCATCTATCCATTTAGTAAGCTTGGTCTGACCTGCGCCTGAAAAGATGCCTGCAGCGCTGGTAAGATGCTCGGCCATACAGCCTGGTCTATATGCCCCTATACTACCAGGATTAACATTCGCTTTGCCTATCATAAGGCCCATTACATCCTCCGCTTCGGAAGGAAAGCTGCCTGTCACAATGGCATTAATTCCAAGGCCCCGAAGCTCCTTCGCAGCCGGCTCAAACTGCCAGTGCCTGCAAGTGGAACGAATATCCTTTTGTTTTATAAAATAGACGGTTCCAGAAGGGGATGTGTAATCAGACTGCATGCCCTTATCCAGGCAGGCCATGACAGCAGCTTTTGTGCTGCCGCGTTGTCCGGTATAACCCAGAGACATGCTTGGCAGCGGCATGGAATCGCCAAGCCACTCGCGGTAAACGTCAAAAGTCTGTGACCTGTATGCTTTTCCCGATGGTCCCTGCGGCCCTGCAAAAAGTTTCGATACGTAACGCCCTTCTTTAATGTCACTCACCGAAGGCGCTTTGTTGCGGGTAAAGGTCAGACCATGGAGAGACATTTGAACCTTCGTTGCAATTTTTGTCGGGAAATCTACCGAATATACCCACGCCACAATCGTATCTCCGATGCCCTTCTGATTAACCTTTCGCCGGGCGGGAGCCCAGATGTACCTCGTAAAAGCCTCCCGGGATATCATTCTCTTTTCTGTTCCCATGCCCTCAGGCATGTTCAGGCGCACGATGTTATGCTGCGGTATGTCGCGCATCCGGCAATATTGTTTTCCCACTTCCACAGAATCCGAAGAGCCCGCATTAACGAGCACAAGCGCCTCGTGCGGTCCTATGCCCATGGCAGAAGCCGCTAACAAAGCCGGCATCATCGCTGTAAACAGGAATTTCCTCATATGTCCAG
>CAYSRM010000171.1:0-3706 GCA_964433435.1 uncultured Victivallales bacterium | reverse complement strand
GGGCTAGTACCCGCCCGGTTTACAATATTTTAAGGCCGGGTCATAATGCAATTGCTGCAAGCGATTTGACTCCACCGATGCTTATGATATGATAAACAAAATAGTCAAATGCATCCAAATACGCTAAGCATGGCACTGGAAGCGCCGTGCATTTTTTTTGGTCCAGTTGTAGGGAAATGATAATATGAATGAACCCACTAAAATAAGAAACGTGGCCATTGTTGCCCATGTTGATCATGGAAAGACCACGCTTGTGGACCAGCTTTTCAGGCAGAGCGGCTTGTTTCGCAAAAATCAGCAGGTGGCCGAGCGAATGATGGATTCAATGGATCTGGAGCGCGAGCGGGGGATTACGATTACCTCGAAGAACGGCTCTTTTCTTTATAAGAGTCATCGGGTCAACATCATTGATACGCCTGGTCACGCGGATTTCGGCGGCCAGGTTGAGCGAGTATTAAGAATGGCAGACGGGGCTTTACTGCTGGTGGATGCGCAGGAAGGGCCTATGCCACAAACCTATTTTGTGCTGAAGAAGGCTCTTGCGCTGCACCTTCCGGTTGTGGTTGTTATTAACAAGTTGGACAAGCCGGATGCAAGGCCGGATTGGGTCGTTGACCAGGTCTTTGATCTTTTTGTCAGGCTGGAAGCGCCTGACGACATACTTGATTTTCCGGTTCTTTATGCGTCTTCGAAGGACGGCTACGCCTCTGATGAGCCCCACCGGCAGGGCACGGATATGAAGCTTCTGTTTGATGCAATAATTGAACACATCCCCCATCCTGCAGGCAACAGCGATGATGCGTTTCAACTCCAGGTCAGTTCAATAGACTACAGCACTTTTCTGGGGCGGCTTGGTATTGGCAAGATCACAGGAGGTGAGGCTCATACTAATATGCCGGTTGTAGTATCAAATCGGGAGGGAGAGCTGGTTGCTTCCCAGATTACAAAACTCTACCGGTTTGAAGGCAGTGCAAAAGTTGAGACAGATCGTGCATTTGTGGGCGACATAGTGGCCGTCGCCGGAGCCGATGAGGTGACTGTCGGCAATACATACACCTGCCCGGAGCGGCCGCGGCCGCTAGAGACATTTGAAGTGGATCCGCCGAGCCTGAGTATGATCTTTATGCCTAACGATTCGCCTTTTTCAGGCAGGGAGGGCAAATTTGTTACGGCGTCCAACCTTGATGTGCGTCTGAAGCGGGAGATTCTCAGCGACGTGGCGTTGCGGGTGGAAGAGAATCCTGACGGACGCGGGTTCAAGGTTTCCGGGAGAGGTGAACTTCATCTTTCAATCCTTATAGAAAAGATGAGGAGAGAAGGCTACGAATTTCAGGTTTCGTGTCCGAGGGTCATATTCCGCGAGGAAAACGGTTCGACGCTTGAACCGTACGAACTGGCTGCTGTTGATGTTCCGGATGAATTTTCAGGCACTGTGATTCAAAAGCTCAATTCGCGGCGAGGGCAGTTGATTGAGATGTCAGGCCATAAGGGTGTGACCCGTCTTCAATACAGGATTCCGTCGCGCGGTTTGCTGGGGTTCCGTCCGGAATTTATGAGTGATACCAAAGGACTGGGCTTGATATCGTATGTATTCATGGAATACGGGCCTTATGCGGGTGAGATGCGCAACCGGAAGAATGGTGTGCTTGTTTCAATGCAGAACTGCACCACCATTGCGTATGCACTTTTCAATCTTCAGCGGCGCGGCAAAATGTTTCTGCCGCCCGGCGTCCCTGTCTACAGGGGCCAGATAATCGGCGAGCACGCCCGGGAAAATGACCTGGTTGTTAATCCCGCAAAGGGGAAGCAGCTTACGAACATGCGCGCGGCGGGTTCAGACGAAAACGTACTGCTTACCCCGCCAACGGTTATGAGCCTTGAAGACTGTATTGCTTATATCAATGATGATGAGCTGGTTGAGGTTACACCGGAGACTATCCGCCTTCGAAAGATTACTACGAATCTGAAGCAGATAGCTTGATTAACCGCTTTCCGGATATCCGGGTTAGTCCTGCTTTTTCTCCATGATCAGTTCAATGGTTGTGTCGCCCATATCGGCTATCTTAAGCAATAATTTTCCATCAATACTCTCGGCACGGACAGGGTAGTTGCATTTCACCGGGACGTAATCTTTCGGAGGAATGATGTGAATCCGGGTGAGACTTGTAAGACGGTTAAAATGCAGTCTTCCTTCATCATCCATGTAGTATGACTCCGGATGATAGTAAGAACTTTCAAGAACATATCTATCCATATCTTTTTCTTTAACGCCTGCACTTTTTACCGATACAGCGGGACGACCGCCTGTCTTCATGTATTCTGCAAACAACTCGGTTTTTCCGGCCAGGTCGAAAGCGTCATAATCTTCTATTACAGTGTCTTTTGCCGATGCGCCGACCATGAAATCCGGCCAGGGGAAAAGCATGGCCAGATTGAAACGCGAAACCTCGTTTTCCGGCAGGTAATAAACCACCAGAGGATGATCCATGGTAAGCATCTCAAAAGCGTCATCCATCAATGTCTTGTATGTCTCAACCGAAGCGCCCGGGAATGCGAACTCGGCTTCCAAGTCAATAGCCCGCACTTCGTCTGAATCGCTCAGATCATTCCCCTTCATTGCCTGACCTGATCCTTCGAAGACGTTTCCTTCACTTATAAGTTCAGCGTCTTTGGCAACTTTGATCCCGACCTTGTTGTCAATAAAGAGATTGGTTGTTACGGTAGGCACATGTTTAGGATAAATCATTAAGCCAATAGAATTGTTCCGCAGAAGATTGTCCTGTATCAATGGATTGGCGTTAAGCGAAACAATGCCGCAAATGCCGCTTGTGTCTTCAATAATGTTGTTGGCGATCAAGGCCGATCCGCCGAGTATAGCAATGCCGTGAATGCTGCTTCCGGTGATCCTGCACTCGAAAATTCCCGCAAACTTGCCCTTGGACCAGATCCCGTTCTTACCGTTTCTGATGGTACAGCCGATTATCGCACTGTCCTTGGCGGCAGTTACGACTCTGTCCTTTCCCGTTCCGTCAATGATAGTCCGGTCAGGGCCCTCGCCGACAAGTGTGACGCCTTCTCTGAGTTCAATAGTTCCCTGGAAAACGCCTGCCGGAACCGAAACGACGTCTCCCTCACCGGCCGAGTCAAGCATCTTTTGTATAACGGCTGTATCCTGTTGTTGAGCGCCTGCCCATGAACCTAGACAAAGCAAAGCAATAACAAAAACACTCAGTTGGCGAACCATTTTCATAAAAACCTCCCATACATACTACAGTTTTGTTTATGTGAAATTGTAGTATAAAAGTTCAGAGTGTCAATATTGCAATCAGGAATTCTTATTGTGCAGATGTGCTTTAGCCCGCATATCTCACAGAATTTCGTACCTGGCCTGTCCGCCATCCGGCGGAAGAGCGTCGAGAGCGCTGCTGCGGGGGCACGAATTGGTAAAACGCCGGAGCAGCCGTATAGACATACTGCAACCTGGCGTTTTGCCAATTCGTGCCCTCACAGTGGCGCTATTCGCGCTCGCAGCATGAATTCTGTGAGATATGCGGGTTAGGAGCGCACGCTGCACCTGCAGACTGCTTGAACGCGGTTTGTTCGTCATTGATTCGTGGTATTGAGGGCAAGGATCTATCTTGTGCGCTGTTGTTTGAGCAGTTCTTCGAGCCTGGCGGTCATCTTCTCTACGATTTCGGGATTACTG
>CAYSRM010000170.1:0-3729 GCA_964433435.1 uncultured Victivallales bacterium | reverse complement strand
ATTCTTTGTCCAGGTCGCAGCCCAGCACTGACATATTGGCTACTTCGCTGCTTGTTGGGAAACCTTCCGGCAGTGTAAGAAGCGAACCGGAGCATCCGTTTGCAGCTATGGAATCCATTGCAGGTGTATGTGCGTACTGGAGAGGTGTTTGGCCGTCGAGTTCGGGGATTGGTTCGTCGGCCATGCCGTCGGGCAGGAATATGATTGTTTTTTCGGGCTTCATAGAGTGTCTCTTGATCTGAGTTTTCGGGGATACATCTTTTGCAGAGTGTGCCAGACCTGTCAGAAGCTGTCAATTTTCCTTTATTCGCTGTAGCTTGTCGCGTATTGTAGTTTGACTTGAAAAGTGTTGTACCGGCCTGTTTTTTCTGGACCGAAGCGGGGTATGAGGGTAAGAGGTGTTTTATGGCAAAAGAGGTGGAGGGGGAGACAATGAGGATACTTTCGGGAATTCAACCTTCCGGCAAACTGCATCTTGGAAATTATTTTGGAATGATGAAGCCTGCTATTGAGTTGCAGCAGCAGGGCGAAGCGTATCTTTTTATTGCCGACTACCATGCCTTGACTTCGGTCAGGGATGGTGAGTTGTTGCGGCAATGGACGAGGGGGGTTGCGTTGGATTTTCTTGCCTGCGGGCTTGATCCTGAGAGGACCGTGTTTTTCAGGCAGAGCGATGTTCCGGAAGTTACGGAATTATCGTGGTTGTTGTCCACTGTTACTCCGATGGGGCTGCTTGAGCGTTGCCACTCTTATAAGGATAAGATAGCCAAAGGGGTGGCGCCAAGTCATGCGCTTTTTGCCTATCCGGTTCTTATGGCTGCGGACATACTGGCTTATCAGTCGGATGTGGTGCCGGTAGGGAGGGATCAGAAGCAGCATGTGGAGGTCACCAGGGATATTGCGACCAAGTTTAACACTCAGAACGGGCAGATATTCCGCGTGCCTGATCCATTGATTCGCGACTCGGTCGCCGTGGTGCCGGGTGTTGACGGCCAGAAGATGTCTAAAACTTATGGTAATGAGATCGAGCTGTTCGGGGCGAAAAAGGATATCAGAAAAAAAATCATGCGGATTGTGACAGACAGCAAGCCGCTCGAGGCATCGAAAGATCCGGATTCCTGCACGGTTATGGCTTTGTATCGCCTGTTTGCTGATGGGGACGCGGTCAGGCGGATGGAGGAGAATTATCGAGGTGGCAATTACGGCTATGGGTCTGCAAAAAAGGCGTTGTTTGAGTTGGTCTGGCGGTATTTTGAACCTTTCAGGCAGAAGCGGGAAGAACTGGAAAGTGATCCTGATTATGTGGACGGAGTTCTGGAAAGAGGCGCGGTCAAGGCGAGGGATGAAGCGCGTAAGACTCTTGAAGCGGCCAGAGATGCTGTGGGACTGGGATAAGGTGGGTGTTTGCAGGATCTGGCGCGAGTCTGAGGCGATGGAATCAAGAAGAGTTTCAGGCTGGAACCAGGGTGTGATTTGACAGGAAGTCATTATGACAGAGCAGTACAAAGTTGAGTTGGAAGTTTTTGAAGGGCCTCTGGATCTTCTTCTTTACCTGATAAAGAAAGATGAGGTGGACGTTTATGACATACCTGTAGGCAGGATCACGAATCAGTACATGGAATACCTCAAGTTGATGGAGATGCTTGATTTGAACATTGCGGGCGAGTTCATAGTGATGGCTGCCACACTGATGATGATTAAAAGCCGGATGTTGTTGCCTGTTGAGGACCGTCCTGAAGTCGAAGAGGAAGAGGAGGATCCTAGGTGGGATCTGGTCAGGCAGCTTGTTGAATACAAAAAATTCAAGGACGCCGCCAACAGTCTTCATGAGAAAGAAGAACTCAGGGACGGTGTATTTGCATCTGCTGGAGCGCATGTTGCTTATGAGCCCGAGGATACGGGGAGTGAGTTGCAGGATGTAAGCATATTTGATCTTATATCGGCTTTTCGTGAAGTGTTGCAAAAAGCTCCTGAAGATGATTTCGGGGACATATACGAAGATCGTTTCACTGTTGCCGATAAGATTGACTATGTGCTTGAAATGGTTCGGACCAGTCAGAAAGCGAGGTTTTCCCGTCTGTTTGGTCGAGGAGCTTCGCGCCACGAGATCATCTGCACTTTTCTTGCGTTGCTTGAACTACTAAGATTAAGGCAGATAGGGGTTGCGCAAGAGGAGCAATTCGGTGAAATTGTAATTTGTCGAACTGAAGAAACCGATGGCAGCGAATATATATTGACGGAGTCGGAGTAACAGCATGTTGCGTTGTGTAGTTCAAGGAGGCGGTTCATGGCGGAAGAAAACGCTGATCTCAAACGAATAGTCGGCTCGATGATATTTGCATCGACTGGACCTTTGAAGCTGTCCGAGATCAGGAAATGTCTCAAGGAAGTTGAGGGTTCAGAAAAGGAATCCGGGGGTAGTGAAAACGGCGGGGATGATGAGTCATCCGGGCCGGAAAGCGCCAGGGTTAAGGCGGTATCCGAGGGTGAGCTGCGTAAGATAGTTGAGCGGCTCCAGACAGATATCAAGGAACTTGATACAGGTTTTTACTTGATGGAAGTTGCCGGAGGATTCAGATTTGAGACTGATCCATTCTGCGGCAAATGGTTGAAGCAGATGTTGAAGCAGGGCGGCAGCCAGAGGTTGTCGCAGCCAGCGCTTGAGACACTTGCCATAGTGGCTTACAGGCAGCCAATCACCAGGGGTGAGATAGAGCGCATCAGGGGGGTGAGCGTTGACCATGTAGTCAGGAACCTGTTGGAATTCCAGATGGTGAAGATTGTTGGAAGGAGTGAATTGCCCGGAAAGCCCTTTCTTTACGGCACAACTCAGAGGTTTTTGCAGCATTTCGGGCTCAAGAGCATCAAGGAGCTTGAGGAGATTCAGCCTATGTTGAAGGTTGGAGAGGACTTTTCTATGAAAGAACCGGAGCAGGATGCGGATGAAGGAAGCGAAGGATCTGAAGTTGGACAAGATGAGCAGGAAAAAGGGGATGGCGATGAGCCTGGAGAAGAAACGACTTGAGATAGACAATATTGATCAAAAAGTGGTGGAACTGTTGTCCATGCGTGCTGGACTAGCCTTGGAGGTAGGCAAAGAGAAGCAGGCCGGCGGCATGGACTTGAAGGATAATGCCCGTGAAGACGATGTTTTGAGGAGGATACGAAAATTGAACCAGGGTCCTCTAAGCGATGGTGCGGTAGCATCTATTTACCACAGAATAATTTCCGCCTGTCTTGAATTGCAGGAACAGGGGGAGGGGAAGGATTGATATATGTCTGATTTTGCGCACATGGCAAAGCCTGGTATAAGTGAACTTCCCGTGTACGAGCCGGGTCGTCCTGTTGAAGAGGTTGCTCGGGATCTGGGTTTCGAAGATGTTCTGAGTATAGTGAAACTTGCTTCGAACGAGAATTCGTTTGGGCCGTCGCCCAAGGCTATTGAAGAAATGAAGATTATGGCCGGGGTCATGAACAAGTATCCTGATGGGGGCGCATATTATCTTAGACGCGCGATTGCGTCGGTGTGCAATGTTGATTTTGAGATGATTCTCCCCGGCAATGGCAGCAATGAAATTCTCGAATTAATCGGCCAGGTGTTTCTGGATGGATCTTCTTCGGTGGTAGCATCGCAATATGCGTTTGTAGTTTATCGGATGGTGGCTGCCAAGTTCGGCGCAGAATACCGTGAGGTTCCGGCCAGGGACTTCGGGCATGACCTGGATTCGA
>CAYSRM010000169.1:0-3731 GCA_964433435.1 uncultured Victivallales bacterium | reverse complement strand
CATGAACCGTAGTCAGCGAACCGTCATGTCCTGTGTTCATTGCCTGAAGCATATCAAGCGCCTCACCGCCGCGGCATTCTCCCACTACGATGCGGTCGGGACGCATGCGCAGCGAATTTCGCACCAGGTCTCGAATAGTCACCGATCCTTTTCCCTCAATATTAGCGGGACGCGCTTCCAGTCTGATTACGTGCGGTTGTCCCAGGCGAAGTTCTGCGGCGTCTTCAACAGTAATGATCCGTTCCCACTCCGGAAGGTAGTTGCTCAATACATTGAGCAGGGTGGTTTTACCTGAACCGGTTCCGCCTGAAACCACGATATTCTTTCTCAGCTTAATGCAGACATCTGAGAATTCAGCTATTTGAGGGGTGATTGTTCCCATCCTGATAAGGTCCTGATCTGTGAATGGGATCTTGGAGAATTTTCGAATTGTGAGGCAGGGGCCAACCAGGGAAAGCGGGTGAATTATTGCGTTAACTCGCGAGCCGTCCGGCAATCTTGCGTCGACATAGGGCTGACTTTCATCTATTCGCCTGCCGATGGGAGAAACAATGCGTTCGATTATGGCCAGAACCGATGAAGAGTCCATAAAGCTTCTGTTTGTACGGACAAGCTTCCCGCCTTTTTCGACATAAATATTGTCTGGACCGTTTACCATTATTTCAGTTACTTCCGGATCTGCCAGAAAATCTTCCAGTGGACCCAGCCTGAGAGCCTCATTATAGATTTCCTCAACGAGTTCTTCGGCTTTGAGTCCGGGAGGTAAGCGGTTACTGATTTCCTTTACTATGGAACGGATATTTGTCAGCGCCTTTTCCTGTAGATCTTCCTGTTTGATCCGGCTGGCGGTAAGACGCTTTATATCCAGGCGCTCGACAAGTTCCTTGTGGATCTGTTGTTTGATAGATTTTTTTCGCTCTTTGTTTTCTTCATCTTCCGATGGCTCACCTGCAGGCGGGGAAGGAGGGGCAGCATCCCTTGGTTCCGGTTGTCGGACCGGCTGTGCTTTGGGCTGTTTGTCCGTAGCTGATGATTTTGCGGACCGGGCATTCTGTCCGGGTTCAGCGGCCGGGGGCCGGGGCTCGATGTGAACGATGATTTCGAAAGGCCCAACACGCAGGTGCTGTCCGGGCTGCATTGCACGGTGCCGTTCTATTCTGGTTCCGTCGAGGAATGTCCCTGATCCAGAATCCAGATCTTCGATATGGCATGAGTTGCCTCTGATGGAAAGTATTGCATGGCGGGACTCAATATCTTCATGGGCCAGCCTGATAGAGCAGTTATTTTCGCTGCCGATAGTAAATGTGCCTTCCCCGATTTCAAATGTCTCGGGGTCTTTCCCGGGTCTTCTGATCTCGAGTTCTATTTTTTGTGCCATATTGTTTCCAATTCAACGTTTCACAAGTTGGTCTTATGCCGAATGTGTTTTTGCCGGTGAAGGTTGAGTTCGGGAAGTTTTTCTTCCAGCCGCTGGAAATTCACTTCGGGCAAATCCCTTTCGAAACTTACATCGGCGGGGTTTCTGAGCGTGAGAGTAAGGCGCCCCCTCATTTGTTCGGCAAAGACAAGCAGTTCCGCCTCTCTTGGTGTGACCTGGACAGTAACTGTGCTGTATGATGAGTCTCTCATCCTGTCTCTATTTAAAACAATTTCGTTGGCTTTGCGTTGGCCGGTTGCCAGCACGGTTACGTCCTGCAGGATTGTCAATGTTACCGTTTCCATTTGTTCTTCTGCAGTTTCGGACGGAAAATTGAAAGTTCCCAGTATGTCTACCCGGTCTTCCGGTCTGACCATTCCGCTGACTGTCGAAGCTCCTCCGATGGCAAGCGAGAGAGCCCTCATTCCGGGTTTGACTGCTTGTGCCAGGCTTGTGCGCCGCTGGCCTCCCTCGATAAAAGACCACTTCAGCACGTCTCCTTTTTCCATTCTGTAGAGGGTTTTCTTGCCTATTGCCGAGAGAGCTTCCTGATGCATCACTGCTTCCGGGGGCACTGTTGCCTCGTATTTGTCAACTTTTGCTATGTCGGTTTCTACAATACGAGTGCCTTTCGGTATGGTTCGCGCGGCAATCATGACGGCAACCTTCTTTCGCGCTCTTCGCAGGCTTTCCCATTCCTGTTCAATTTTTGCCTGCTGGGCTTCCAGGTAGTAATGAGTCAAAGCGAATGCGAAAACCCCGATAACGACCGAGAGTATCGGTATAATTTTTTCCTTCATTATTGTGTCTCCGTTTTGAGTAAGGCAAGAAAACCTTGCGCCAAGAGGAAGCGAGCATTTGAGCGGTTCCTCATTTTAATTTTTTTTCCTGAGAATCGCGATGCGGGTGTTTTGTCGATTTTTGCCCGCTTCAGTGGATACGCAACATATATCGGATCCTTTGTGCAGCACGCTTAAGGTGGCTGCCCCGTTGCTTTTTTGTTGCAATGCCTCGCTCCATCCCGAGTTGTTAAGCGAATCGACAACCTGGCTGTGCGCTTCGCCTACAGTCAGCGAAGCTGTTGTAATGCCAAGCTCGCAATTAGTTTCCAGGTTTTCCAGAAGAATCAGGGGCCTGGCCCCGGGCAACTGTGGGAGGCATGGCGACGATCCCGGTGGCGGCGGATCAAATGACTGGCGATACTGAGCAGGGTTCTGCTCAAATTGCACTACTGCAGTCCTGCGGGTCTGAGGCAGCCTGAGGATGATGAGCCTTGAAACGGAGCCCTTTGTTTTTACGCGGCCTGTCTTCAGAGATTCTCCCCCCTGGAGCTTAATGTCCAGGGACGAATGGATTTTCGCCGCCACTTCGCCGAAAATGTTGTTGATGCCGAAAATGTTTATTTGCCCTGTTGAGCCGTTATAACTGCCTGGGGCCGAATAGAGTGTCTCAGAATCCATATTTTTGAACACGCCTCTGATATCCGATGCCTTGCCTT
Source organism: uncultured Victivallales bacterium (assembly GCA_964433435.1). Taxonomy (GTDB): domain Bacteria; phylum Verrucomicrobiota; class Kiritimatiellia; order UBA8416; family CAYSRM01; genus CAYSRM01. The sequence continues at coordinate 816 of CAYSRM010000169.1, read as the reverse complement.
GGAACAGAAATACTTTTGCTTGCGCCGCGCCGCATAGAATGCCCGCCGCCGCCAGTACTGCGAGCAGGCTTCGTTTAGATTTTCCAAAATGTTTTGAGGGTCTGTCAATCACGACGTGAATATAATCCTTTCAGCCAGGTAAGCCAAGCATTCGATTCAATTTCAATGTGGTCGCCACCGAATACAAGATGCGTAAAAGCAGGCAGGTCTGACAGATCTATCTCGGAGTGCGACCTGCCTTTTACCAATCCGAAGAACGAAGAAGGAAAAGGGGCCCCGGCCATTCGCGAAACATTATTGTCGGGGACACTGTTGAGTATTTCCCATGATCGGCGATCCTCTGCCGCCGTCTGGACTATAACATTTTTGAACCGTTGTTGATTTGCAGTTGTGAATTCGTCGTCGGGGGTGTGCCGTTTGCCGTCCGGACCCGGGCTCCAGGATTGAATTAAAGACGTGTCGTGTTCAGCGGCATCATAAAACGGGTACACGGCATAATCTGCGGCATTTTCTCTTGCTTCGACCATAGTATTTGAGTGGCGGACGATCATACGCGCGCCAACGGTCATTGTTGCTATTATGGCAAGAACTGCCACAAGCCCCGCCAGAAATTCAACCATTGCCTGTCCCTTCTTAGCTGCAGCTGCGAAGTGTAAAGCTGTGTTGGCCGGGGAGTTCTCTTTCGGTGAACAGTCATGCGGATTTTTTCTCAGCTTATCGAAAATCATGGTTAGTGGCCCCTTCTTCTTCCGCCGCCTCTGCCGGGTCCGTCAGGCGATATTGTGCACAGATGGCTGTTTTCCTCCAGCCAATCGA
>CAYSRM010000168.1:2261-3800 GCA_964433435.1 uncultured Victivallales bacterium | reverse complement strand
GTGTTGTAATTGCCTTCAACATAAACCGGAAGATCAGACACAATCGAAAGCCCTGCGTTAGGCTGTATCGCGCCCCCGTTCCTCAGCCGCACACACGGCACAACACCGTTGCTCAACCCGTCGGGATCATCACGGGTCACATAAACAATGCCCTTGCCTTCGTCCTTAAGATACGTCCCGTCATAAATATCGGGAAAATCCTCAAGAAGGTTGCCAATATAAAGATCAACAGGAGCCATGTAACATTTTTCGCGTTGATCGTAGAAATTTGCCTGTGAAACATCGTAAGAGCCGTTTGTCACCATCCGGTAACTGCCGTCTGAATTTTTTCTGTATTCAACAACCCCAGAATCACCATTAGTGGAAGCAATTTCCAGCACTGCATTCGACAGATATCCTGACACGTCGTTTCCATAATAATCGGTGGCGTTCATTACGCCATTTGAATCAACATGCAGCTTCAGACAGGCTTTATTGGAAAATTTCTCGTCCTCAGTAGCCTTCTTATATGCGGGATTGTTTGTCGACAGCGGGCGCTCAATGATGTCATGCGGTTTGTCAAGGGGGTCAATCGGCGGACTCAGCCTGACCGTTCCATGATCAGCGGACAGAATTTTTCCGTCCCAGCGCGAAAGCGCCCGGGAAACCCATTCCGGGTGTTCACTGTCTAGAAAATTGTTGTGGCCAAGCTTCATGGAAACCAGGTTGGAATTCGCGTTAATGATCCTGGTATCGCCATCCGGGCGTCCGTTATCTTTGCGCTTATGATAGATGTTCCCGCGAGCTGTCACTCTGTCCCAGAAATTGAGCGGCCCGTTATTTGCGCTCAGATAAATATCGGCATTAGCGTGCACCGGTCCATAAAAATCCATCCTTGGTCCCGGAATTATCTCAAGGTCTTCTTCGTAGAAAACACCGAATCGAATCAGGTAAAGCCCCACAGCCTGAACCGTCTGTTTAAGGACAGCTCCTTTGCCGCTATTGGTGTTGATGGCTCCGCAGGTGACAGTAAAATACTGATAATTGCCTACCGAACCTCTGCAAGCAGTTCCATTGGTTATGGTCCCGGATATTATAGGAGACTCAATCTGGATGCGAAACGCGCTCTGCCCGTGTGGAGTCTGGAAAGCATAATCGCCGATGGAAGGCGGGACGGCTACCGCATCAATCATATTCTGCAAGTTGTTGCTGCTGATTAAAGGCGATAACTGGTAGTTTAGAACAATGTCACGAAGTTTCATCACACCGTAGTCAAGGCCCGCTTCGGCAACAATAACCGCCTTCTGGTGATCAATCGTCATGCGGCTCAGCCTGGCGTCATGCGAGGAAAACCGCAGATAACTGCCCACCAGGGCGCAACCTACAAAAAGAAGGATAACCGCGAAAATAACGCTTCCCTCTTTTCTTCTCTTTCCTCCGGACAATTTTTCGGCTGTTTTTTTCACGGCGCCCCTCATGCTATTCATACCACCTCTGAAGGTTTCGCGGGGTGGCGCTGACCCTTACCTGCACACCCTGGTACCCCTGGCCGGTTCCAGA
>CAYSRM010000168.1:0-2161 GCA_964433435.1 uncultured Victivallales bacterium | reverse complement strand
CTTCCCATGGCGGTGAATCTGACCTGGTTGCCGCCCGCTACAGACATCTTAAGGGCTGTCATAAATGCAGCCAGAGCCGCAGTGGCCACCATCACCAGCACTGATGAAGCAATCAAAACCTCAGGCAAGGTAAACCCTCTGACCGCTCCGCCCCTTTTCAGCCGCTCTTTAATTTTCGTTCCCGAAATCATGTTCGCGCCTTTTCTATTGCTGCTCAATGGTTGCTCCATTTGCCGTTATTTCCACCCACCAATGGCCTACAGCCTTGCCGGCAGAATTGACATGGTCATTGTAAAGCCTGACATCAAGGGAACCGGTTATCTCATAGGTATTGGCATTGTATAATGTATAAGGAGCGCCGTTTAAAGTCATGCTGTTCTGGTTTCCGTTGCCCTTGGGCTTCAAAAAGATCATCTCGGCTGATCCAGTGTACCCGCCGTAATCCTTTGTCAAATCGTCCCGGGTGATAACAGTGCCGTCAGCAAGTCCGAGTGTAAATTCATTATTTGAACTTTTACTGGGATTGATGTTTATTTCCCCTGAAATATCACCTTTCAAACCTGTTGGAACATCAGAGTCGCGATGGTAAACAACTCCATCTAAAATCTCCACAAAACTTCTTCCCCGGTAATCCCAGCTTGTCCATATCGTGACATTTTTCCTGTCCGGATCGCTGGCTGAAGTAATCCGGTTTGAACAGCTTCCGCTAAGAAGTATACGGTCGCTTCCGCCAAGATGAGTTATAGGCACTGTCTGTTCAGGAAAGTTTGTGGAAGTCACGGCAATGTAACCGGCGCTTCTCATCTCTTCAAGCAGCGACCTGCAAATGCCAAATGCGGCAACCCTCTGCGACGCCGCGTAGTTGAGTCTCGACCCCTGGACAATCCCGGAATAAACTCCCACAGAAAGAACGGCCACAATCATCATTGTAACCAGAACCTCAACAAGAGTCATGCCGCGGCATTCATTATATCGTTTAAGCGTCTTCATTACACCTTGATAAACTGATAGATACTTAAATGTTAAGCAAATATTGTACCAAAAGCAACTATAAAATCTTAACCCTCAGGTCGTTGCGACGGGCAAGGCAAGCCACAAAACCGAACAAAAGACCAACGCCTATTATCATTTCTATATATATCACTCTACACCTAGCCTTTACATATAATCAAACAATAATATGCAAGGCCGCAAATCCGTCTGAAAAAAGCTTTTTTTGATCGTCGACACAAATTAATCCATGACCTTAAGCAATTTCCACGCATATGAAATTTTCAGAAGTGCGAAACAATGTTCACGAAAGCTCATTTCTGCAAATACAGGGCTGTTTCTCTTGCTCTCTATCCTCTAAAATGGCATATCTTTCAGTCAACAGACTATAGACAAGGAGCGCACATGAATAATACCTTGGAAAACCGAATACCATCCGCCCGGTGCATTGTGGCCCTGGATGTCCCGACTTTAACTGAAGCCGAGCAAATAGTAGATGCAATGCCTGATGGAATAGAGTGGTTCAAGGTAGGCCTTCAGTTGTTTGTCAGGGAGGGAAATTCTATCATCGACATGCTAAAGAAACGGAACAAAAAACTGTTTCTGGATCTCAAGTTCCACGATATTCCCAACACTGTTGCCAATGCCGTCAAATCCGCCGCCGGTCTGAATGTCGATATGCTGACTCTTCACGCATCGGGCGGAGACGAAATGATGAGAGCAGCCAGGCGCGCGGCCAGATCCCTTGAACACTCCCCCGCCTTGATCGCCGTCACGGCGCTAACCAGTCTGAACTCAAAAGATATAGCTGACATGGGAATGGGGATGCGCATAGACAGCTATGCATCCTTCCTTGCATCAAAAGCCATCGCCTGCAATATGGACGGCATCGTATGTTCGGCAATGGAAGCAAAAAACATCCGTTCTGAAATCGGTCCCAAACCTCTGTTGGTTACCCCGGGAATTCGCATGGAAAACAGCCATGAAGACGATCAGAAACGCCCCGCTTCACCGCGCGCAGCAGCAGACGCCGGCGCAGACTACCTGGTAGTTGGCCGCCCCATCATACAAGCCCCGGACCCTGCCGCAGCCGCCCGACAGATCCTCGACCAGATTGCCGGATAAAACAACCTCACGCACTGCCCGCCGTAGCTAGCCCGCATATCTCACA
>CAYSRM010000167.1:0-3822 GCA_964433435.1 uncultured Victivallales bacterium | reverse complement strand
AGGCGGACAACTTGAATCCCGCGGAGCTGATGATCCGGGGAGAGTATCATTCAAAGGGTTGCGCCCAGCGCAATTCGCCGCTCTCCGCAGAGCCATTCTTGAGGAGCTCAGTCAATAATCCGGCTTGATACTATGTTCAGGTCCTCGTTAGAATACGTGTGCTGTAGCGCGGGATACCCATTGTGCAGGACACGGTTTCGCCGGTTAACAGATCGATGTAGCGGCTTTTTCCGAGATTAACGGTTGCCGGTTCGCGATTGAAGCCAAGCACGAAGACAAACTCCTTCTTGCCGTCGGTTCGGACCTGTGCTGTAACGCCATCGGGCAAGTCTGTGCCCAGCGCTTTTCGCAAGTCAAGCGTCTGCATCAATGTCCGGTAGAAGTCAGCGTAAAACCGTGTCTCGTTCCTGCTGGCAATATAATAAGCTTTGCCTTCGCCGTAACTGTTGACGGTTACGGCAGGCGAACCCTTGTAGAATTCGCTACCGTATCTTGCCAGCACTTCTGCTGTGTCCGCATGAATACGATCGCAGAATATACCCGCCTCGTAAGCGCCCGAAAGACCTACGCTGTTGCCCGGTTCCGACACAACATCAACCGTTTCTTGGTCGTAAAGAACATCGATTTCCTCGGCCCATATACCAGTTAATTCCCTGAGCGGACCGGGAAATCCATTTTGAAAACACAGGTCGCTTTCGTTGACAATGCCAGAGAAATACGTGGTGACAAATGTTCCGCCGTTGCGTACGAACTCCGCGATCGTTTCCGGGAGACCCGGCCTTACCATGTACAGCATGGGCGCGATAAGGAGCTTGTATTCATCGAAAGTGCTGTCTTCATTCACCACATCGCAGCACACGCCGCTGCTCCAGAATGGTCTGTAGTGATTCAGACACGTTTTCAGGTAGTCTTTTCTTTCGTTTCTTGGCCCGGCTGTCTGGTCAATTGCCCATTGATTCTCCCAGTCATATAGAATAGCCACCTGGGCGGGCGATGTTGTGCCCACAATATCGTCAAGCGACGCCAGTGTCTTGCCAACGTCCGCAACTTCCTGAAACACCCTCGTGTGTTCTGTCGCGTAGTGATCTACAACAGCGCCATGAAACTTCTCGCATCCGCCTCGACTTTTGCGCCATTGAAAATATTGCACCGTATCACTGCCATTGGCGATTGCCTGAAGAGCCTCCACTTTGTGAAGGCCCGGCCTTTTCAGCTTGTTAACAGGCTTCCAGTTCTGGACGCTTGGCGAGCACTCCATCTGCATAAACGGTTTCTTTTTGAATGAGCGTTGCATGTTTTGAGCCAATGAATTATGGATGCCAGACAACCAATCATTGGGCCGATCATGAAAAAACGGGTAGCTGTCCAGGCTTATCACATCGACTTCCTTCGCGAATTTCCAGTAATCCAGTGTCGGGTTGAACCCCATAAAGTTGGTGGTTACAGGGATGGACGGGGTATGGTCCCGCAACGGGACAATCTCATTCTTGAAGAAATCGATAGTCTGGTCCGTATTGTAGCGTTTCCAGTCCAGCATAAGCCCGTGTATGCTATCGTCAAGGGGTCGGATCTGCTCCCAGTCCGTGAACCAGTGACTCCAAAACCTTGTCCACCAGGCGTGGTTCAGTTCGTCCACGCTATTGTGGTATCTTGCCTTGAGCCAGTTCCTGAATGCTTCATAGCAATGATTGCAATGGCAATCCTGGCCATTGTACTCATTGGAAACATGCCAGACCAGGAGCGCAGGATGGTCCTTGTAGCGAGTGGCCAATCTCGTGTTTATTATTCTGCATTTCTCACGATAGACCGGCGATGTGCGACAGTGATTGTGCCGCTGGCCGTGAGGCATCCGATGTCCCTTTTCGTCAACCCGGCACACTTCGGGGTATTTTTCGCTCAGCCAGCCCGGTTTTGAGCCGCTGGGAGTCGCCAGGACGGCGTAAATGCCGTTTTCCGCCAGCTTGTCCATGATGGTATCCAGCCATGTGAAATCGAATTCTCCTTCGGCTGGTTCAAGCATCGCCCATGAAAAGATGCCAATGGACATTGCATTACAACCAGCCAGTTTCATAAGACGGATATCTTCGTCCCACACTTCCGGTGTTTTGATCCACTGATCCGGGTTGTAATCTCCACCATGCAGAATATGCGGGAACTTCGAGTTGATCGGCGGCAATCGTTTTTTCATCCCACCTTTACCTTTCCTGAACTTGCTGGTTAAGCGTTTTTAAATGCCATACGTGGTTCTCGATGTCAAACCCTCATTGAAATCATTATCCATCTTGACTGCGTTCGATACTGTTGTAAGCTTTATTCAAAGTTTCTTTTTGTAACTGTTCCTTGATGGTTCATCTTCCGTGTTTCACGATCGAGATACATTCAGATCGCCGCCGGGGGAACTGAAATTTTAACCTTTACACATTAGTATGGTGGCGGCATTCGAAAACCGCCGAGGTTCTGGAAGCCTTCATCTGAGCGTTAGTGGAGGAAAGATGAGCAAAATTATTGAACATCTAAGGCGAGAAGAAGTCGTCAAGGCAATCGAAAGGAAGAACCCGTCGCGTATTCCTTTGATTCGTGCCAAATGGTGGGGAAAAGGACTTGCGGATCAGTTTGGGAAGACACTGAAGGAATTGGATCGCTATCCGGATGACGTTACGCAGTTTCTGGTCCGGAATCCGGTTGACCCGGAGCGAATGAGCCTGCCCTGGCAATGGCAGACCAATGGAGCGCACGACAGCTCATGCGTCATTGATGATTGGGCGAAGCTTGATGACTTCATTGAAAGGCTGCCCGTGCCGGAGAATGATCCAGCCTTTGCCCAACTTGCAGATGCTGCCGAAATCGTTGCCGGCACTCCCTTCGAAAACATAGAGGCGTTTTTAGATGAGGCTATTAATTACGGAAGGCAACATAGAATGCGCTGACAAGCCGTTGTTTGCGACGGCTTACAGTTGCGCGCGGATGAAGTAAACGACGACTTTGAGAAAGGAGAATGATAATGGTTATTGAGATGCTGATCAGGTTCTTCATGTGGTGCACGATTCTGAACATGGGTTTTATGCTCGTGTCGTTTGTGATGGTGACCTTCATGGGTGACATTGCATACAGGATACACACTAAAGTGTTTCCGATGCCCCGGGAAACATTCAACGTGGTTATCTATTCATCCATCGGCCTGTACAAGATTCTGGTGTTTGTGTTCAACATTGTTCCATGGATTGCTCTTACGATTGTTGGATGAAGGCAGCTTTTTAAACAGAATTCCAAGGCGGAGACCCGAAGCAATTACCCTCAAATTTATTAACCGTTTGGAACGTATTGGAATAGTGCATGAGGGTTATAAGTCCGCCTTCGCCGCTTCGCGGGCTGCGGCGCGCCACTTTTTGCCGGAAGGCGAAAAGTGGTGGAGCGAACGGGATTCGAACCCGTGACCCCCACGTTGCGAACGTGGTGCTCTACCAACTGAGCTACCGCCCCACAGAAATTTCAGGCGGATGTAGTGTAAGAGCAGAAGGTTGTTGATTTCAAGCGATAACGCACAAAGAAGTGAGTACAGGCGACGGAGGGAGAAGAGGGGGGAGAATATCCAATATCCAATGATGAACACGGAATATCCAATGAGCAAGGGGGGAGCCACGTCAGCGATGATATCGCTAAGTGGCCACTTGCCGCAGGGCGGCGAGGTGGAAGAGCTTAACTACGAAACTCGCGAAAAGGCGCTAAATGGCGATTCCGTCTTACGACCCCAACGGGGTCGAATTCATCAGCCAGGGGCAACGCCCCTGGGAACCGGTCGTCTCCTCCTCCATCCGACCCTGT
>CAYSRM010000166.1:0-3823 GCA_964433435.1 uncultured Victivallales bacterium | reverse complement strand
TCTAACCGGAAAGAACCGTCATTTCAAATTGACATTGACGATTACGGAGAAAACAATTCTGGCATGGTGAAACTCCTTAAAGAGATATATGCGTACAGGGAACTTCTGTGGATACTTGTAGGGCGCAACCTGAAGATCCGCTACAAAAGCTCGGTTCTGGGCTTCTTCTGGTCGCTGCTGACGCCCTTGCTTTTCATCTTTATCTACGCGATTTTTGCGGGAATACTCAAGTTTGGCGGACTTATAGACAATTACCTGCAGTACCTGATAGTTGGAATTATAACCTGGCAGTTTACGGCAATGTGCTTGAATGATTCGCTGTATGCCGTTCTTGGCAGCTCAAACCTGGTAAAAAAAACCTTTTTTCCCCGGATTATATTGCCGCTTTCGACGGTGTTGGCAAATCTGATCAACTTTATGCTGACTTCCGTTGTTCTGATTCTTTACCTTCTGCTAGCCGGGATGAGCTTTTCCCATGTCTATTTGCTGCCTTTGCTGATGATAACTCACCTCTCACTGTGTATAGGGATTTCAACAATAATATCCGCCGCAAACGTTTTCTTCAGGGACACCGAGCACATCGTAGGTATTCTCTCTCTTGCGTGGTTCTTCCTGACACCCATCATCTACCCTGTTTTTGAGATGATGAACGCTATTCCCTTCGAGTGGATGAAATACGCTGCGTTTCTCAACCCGATGACAGGATTGGAATGCGGGTACAGGAAAGTGTTAATGGGTCTCTCTTCGGAGACCGTTTCCGCCGGAATGATGACTATTTCTTTTGTAGTATGCTGGACCATAATGCCGCTGGGCGTGTGGATTTTTCAGAAAGCGCAGGTGAAATTTGGCGATGAACTCTAGACAGAATACCGCTGCAATCCAGGCCGAAAATGTTACGAAGGAGTATCGCCTTCAACAGAAAGGCACGAGAACACTCAAGTCTGCCGCGCTGAGCATGATTGGCAGGGGCAAGAAGCCGGAGCTTTTTGCTGCGCTCAAAGGCGTGAACCTTACGGTCAATAAGGGCGAAACCCTTGGGATTATCGGATACAATGGAGCAGGCAAAAGCACGTTGCTTTCTCTGGTGGCCGGCACCATAATTCCGAGCAGCGGACAGATCCATTCAACCGGAACTATCTCATCTCTCCTTGAACTTGGAGCAGGTTTTCATCCCGACCTTACAGGAAGAGAAAACGTCTTTCTTTACGGGGCCATAATGGGACTGAGCCAGGGTAGAATGAAGGAGCGGTTTAAAGATATTGTTGCCTTTGCGGATATCGGGAATTTTATTGATCAGCCAGTAAAACATTATTCATCCGGCATGTACGTACGGCTGGGGTTTGCCGTAGCCGTAGAGGTTGATCCGGACATTCTGCTTATAGACGAGGTTTTCGCTGTTGGAGACGTTGATTTTCAAAAGAAATGTCTTAATAAGATGAGCGAATTCAGGGATAGAAACAAAACTATGATCATTGTTTCTCACGACCTCCCCACGATACAGTCAATAAGCGATCGTATATTGCTGCTCGACTGCGGCGAGGTAAAAGGGCTTGGAACCCCGGATTCTGTTGTGGACGAATATCAGACCCTTTCACGTAAACGGACGGCAGACGTCGTGGGAAGAGAGTGGGGGACCGGCGAAGCAAGAATAGCCAATGTGGAAATCCTGGATTCAGACGACAATCCGGCGGACACTTTTTCAACGGGCAACACTGTCAACGTTGCTCTACATTACGAGGCGTACATGCCGATCGATTCTCCTGTCTTCGGTTTCGCAATTGCCGACAGGCATGGGAGAACCATATTCGGAAGCAATACGCAAATAGATGGAGTTGATCTGCCGAAGATCGATGGCAAAGGAACAATCAGGCTGGAGATCGGCCCGTTACCCATGGGCAAAGGCACATATCTTCTGTCATTCGCATTGCACTCGTCTGACCACAAGAAGAATTATCACCGCATTGATAACCGATTTCCTATTGCCGTGACGTCGGAAAGTGACTTTGAAGGATACTGTAGGATTCCGGCACGATGGAAACAAGATTCGGCTCATGAGGCGTATTCCGAATGAATAAACCCATACTCCAGAACCAGAAAACGGTTGAAATGATCCGGCGCGCCCTGGATGAAGATATAGCGGGGGGAGACGTTACAACAGAAGCTCTCGTGAGCCGGGATACGCGCGCTCGAGCCGATCTGATCGCGCGGGACAACTGCATACTGGCAGGCATTGGCGTTTGCGCAAGAGTTTTTAAAGAACTTGACGAAAAGTTGTCCATTGAGACCTGCAAGAAAGACCGGGATAACGTCTCAGAAGGTGAAACAGTCCTGAGTATCTCCGGGCCTGCCCGACCCATACTCACAGCTGAAAGAACAGCACTCAACTTCATTCAGCGCATGTCAGGAATTGCCACTTTCACACGATGTTTCGTCGATCAGGTCGAAGGGCTCAATACGGTTATCCTTGATACCCGGAAAACCACCCCTGCTTTGCGTGCCTTTGAGAAATATGCCTCTTACTGTGGCGGCGCGCAGAACCACAGGATGGGACTTCACGACCGTTTTTTGATCAAAGATAATCATCGCGCGCTCTGGGGAAAAGGCGCTGGGAAGCTTGACCTTGCCTCCGCAATCAGGGCAGCCCGGCACTACAAGCCGGGAATTAAGGTCGAAATAGAGGTTGAAACAGAAGATGAACTGAGATCCGCCCTGGAGGCGGAGCCGGACTGGGTGCTTCTCGACAATATGAGCCCGGAACAAATGAGAAAATGTGTTTCAATTTGTGCGGGCAAATGCAAAACGGAAGCTTCCGGGGGTATTGGACTTCAAAATGTCAGGGGCGTAGCGGAAACAGGCGTGGACGCTATTTCGCTGGGCTGCCTTACGCATTCAGCCAGAGCTGTGGATTTTTCTCTGGAAATTACGGCCTTTGGCAAGGCATGCGATGCTTCGAAGAAAGACGCGGGACAGCAATGACCGCGTTGATTGATATCGGGAATACGACAACTGTTGTTGGCCTGGCGAGGGGATCTCGAATTGTCAAAGTCTACAGGATAGCCACCCGGGCAGTAACCAGGAACAGGGATTTGCAGTCCAATGAGAACCTGAAACCGCTCCAATCAGCCAATGCGGCAATAATGTGTTCAGTGGTTCCTGAGTTGTGCAAAGTCTGGGAAAGCTGGCTGGCACGGGTTACTGGATCAAACCCGATTATCGTGAGTCATAAATCCGACCTTGGCATGGGCATATCATATCCTCATCCTTCATCAATTGGCGGAGACAGACTGGCAAATGCCGCAGGAGCTTCATTCTTCTACGGGTACCCGGTAATAATTGCTGACTTTGGCACTGCGCTGACATTTGATGTAATAGATAGATATAACAACTACATTGGAGGCGCCATAGCGCCAGGATTGAGTTTTATGACCGACTACCTTGCGGACAGGACCGCTTTGCTGCCCAGGATAAGCATTAAAGGGAATTGCCCGGCCGTTGGCAGGAGCACCAGCGGAGCGATGAGGCTGGGCGCACGAGTGGGATACAGTGGAATGGTCAAAGAACTTGTGCATCACCTTCGTGCTCAACTTGGCTCTAAACATGTGCCTCTGGTTTTGACCGGCGGCAGCGCCGGCCTGATCGGGCAATACCTTCAAATGAAATTTCAGCTTGATTCAAACCTTACACTCAAAGGATTAAGGCGAATCTACGAATTGAACAAAGGGTAGCGCGGGCTTTACGGAAAAGGCTCAAAAACGGGAGGAATACCCATGACAACACAAAAAAACAATTATGCTGTTATTATGGCGGGTGGAAAAGGTGAACG
>CAYSRM010000165.1:0-3829 GCA_964433435.1 uncultured Victivallales bacterium | reverse complement strand
GTTGAGCAATTTTCATTGCATGTGTCCTCGCGACCCTGTCTTCAGACGGGGTAAACCTAGTGCTCGCCGCTTTTCGAGCGTGGGAACGGAAGATTATGGATAGAACATACGTTGAGCGGTGAGAAATAAAGAGTCCGAATCTAAGGTTTTTTCCGATGTTTCGACTTTGAATAAGAATGCATAGTTTTGTGAGTTCGCTCATTGCATTACGCATGGGTATGTAATTGTAACGAAGGAGGAAGGCATGAAGAGAATTGTTTGTTTGATGATGTGTTTTGCTATGTTTACCGGATATGCCGCGGCAATGGGCAACCGTCCAGGACATGGACCGGGAGAACATCCCGAACATCCGGAAGGCTCTGAGAAAGGACATACTAAGAAAGAGACGCTCGTGACGTCGCAAAAGACGTTAGATGCTGTGGCCCAGTACATTCGCGACTACGTGAAGGACGAAGAACCGAAAGGTAAAGTCAGGATTGAAGATCCCGAAACCGGCGATACCCTTGAACTCAAGCTTGACAAGGTTCATCGTAAACGTCTGGCTAAGATAGCGCCAGGGAAATATTTTGTCTGCGCGGACTTCAAGTCAGAGAAAGGCACAATCTACGACCTTGACTTCTTTGTTCGTAAAAAAGGAAAAGACAAATTCGAGTTGGTCGAAGGAAAAACATCGCTCCACAAGGTGGCCGGCAAGGCGCGTTATAACTGGTTCTACGACAAGAAGGACGGTGTCTGGAAGAAGAAGCCAGCAGGTGAAAAGATGAGAGAGCACCCTGAAAAGACGAAAGAACGCGGGAAAGAAACTGGAGAACATCCGGAAGGAGCCGACGAACATCCGGAGCATCCGAATTGATAAGGCAATATTTCAAACACGGGGCATTATGGATCTTCGGATAAAAGTCAAGAGAAGGCGGGCAGTTGCTTCGGCAGTTCTTATTCTGGCTATTTTCTCAGCTGGGGGCTGCGGGAAGGACGCCCAGACCAGGGACGCGAGAATCCTTGAGTTCACCTACGAATTCAGCGTTACGAATGTGCCGGAAACATCGACAAATGTGATTGCCTGGGCGCCGCTGCCGGTTCAGCACTGCTTCCAGGAAGTCAGAGGGCTTGAAATTGAAACCGATTATCCGCATACGATAGTCAGTGACAGCACCTATTCAAATCGCATTGTGCGGTTTGACTTTTCGGATAACCCGGCACGGACGAACGCTGAACGTTCTGCCGCGATAACTTTTGGCGTGCTACGAAGCAGCTACAATGTTCTGGAAGGCGATATGTCGCCAGAGCTTGTGCCGCATCTGGAAAAAAAGGTTTTTCTCAAGCCTTCCACAAACATCCCGCTCGAAGGCAAGATAGCGGAAGAAGCCAGAACTGTTGCGGGAGACGTCAAGGATCCGCTGCAGCGAGCCAGGAAGCTTTATGATCACATAGTCACCTCTGTCGAGTATGACAAGAGCGGAAAAGGATGGGGACGCGGCAATGCCGTTTACGCCTGCAATATAAGGAAAGGCAATTGCACGGACTTTCATTCTTTGTTTATGGCCGAGGCCAGGGTAGTTGATATTCCCGCCCGCTTCATTATTGGCTTTCCTTTGCCGGATGATCCGGAAGATTCGATCGGGGGATATCATTGCTGGGCCGAGGCGTATATCGAGGGAACCGGCTGGATACCTGTGGACGCGTCTGAAGCAAACAAGCACCCTGAAAAGAAAAAGGAGTTATTCGGGGGCCTTGACGCAAACCGCGTGGAATTTACCTTGGGGAGGGAGATTGAACTACCCGGAGCAAAAGGGGCGCCGTTGAATTTCTTCATATATCCGTACGTAGAAGTTGACGGAAAAGGACACGATGGGATAAGTAAAACCTTCACTTTTTCCAGAGGGTTGCCTGAATAAAGGAAAATCGGTCTTTCTTTTTTACTTTGCTTCAAGCAACTGAATGGCGAGCTTTGGATCGGTTGTGGGTTGCTTGCATTTGTAATGCCGGCATATGTATGCAGTTGCTTTGCCTTCGATTGAGGTCTGTTCCCGGGTAAAAGGCGACAACTCTGCCAGGGGCGGATCCTGGTCGGGTCGACGGAGCAGCACAATCTTGTTTGGCGCGAAGACCGGCCTTAACGCTTCAAGTAATTTGTCCGCCCCTGTGGCGTCGCCATCTTCCACTATAACCACCTCGCAGGATGGTCCTATCCCGAAATCCAGTGCACACATGAGCATTGCAAAACCAGAGGGAGTTTTCCGGATGGCCGGCGCGGCATTTTTTGCTATATCCGCTGCCATTTTTTCATAGTCCGATTGCGAAGTCGTGTGCGCCAGCCTGAGAAGGTTCAGCATGGCAACCGAGTTGGCGGAAGGGATCGCGCCATCATATATCTCTTTGCGGCGTACTGGCAGGTCCTGCGCGTAATCCCCGGAGAAGAAGAAACCGCCACGCTTGCTGTCCCAAAAACTGCCGATCATGTCGTCCTGGATCTTCTTTGCGGCAGCCAGGCGGCTTGTATCGAAGTCGCTCTGGTAGAGTTCCAGCAAACCCCAGATAAGAAAAGCGCAGTCGTTGGCGTGGGCGTAGATGCCGGCTTTGCCGTTTCGATATCTATGCAGCAGAACGGAGCCGTCGAACATGTTTGCCAGGATAAAATCTGCCGCCTTGTTCGCCGCTTCAACATAGCGGGGCTCGGGCAGGGCTTGTCCTGCCCTGGCCAGCGCGGCAATCATCAGGCCGTTCCAGTCAGTAAGGATTTTATTATCAAGCGAAGGTTGGGTGCGTTTACTCCGCTCAGAGACCAGAACCTGGCGAATGTCTTTGAGCTGTTTTTTCAATTTTTCAGGAGAGATATCCAGTTTTGCGGACAGTTCCTCGATTGTGCCGGTCATATGAAGGATGTTTTTTCCCGCCAGCTCTTGTTCGCCGCCGGTTTCAAAGTTGCCTGTTTTTCTTATGTCGTAGACTGCGGTGGCGATATTTCTTTGATCTGGTGTCAGCAGCCCGTCTATCTCGTCGCTGGACCACACATAGAATTTGCCCTCCACACCTTCGCTTTCAGCGTTTTCAGATGAGTAGAAACCCCCTTCCGGGGATGTGAGATTTCGCAGGACGTATTCACAGATGGAACGGGCTGTTTCGGCATAGATCGGATTGCCTGTTGCAAGGTGTGTTTCAACGTATGCGATAAGAAGAAGGGCTTGGTCGTATAGCATTTTCTCGAAATGAGGTATTTTCCATTGGCGATCGGTGGAATAACGGTGAAACCCGAAGTCCAGGTGATCGATTATGCCGCTTCTTGCCATGGCTTGGAGGCTTTGCTCAACCATGTTCAAGGCCTTGTCTTTGCCTGTGCGTTTCCAATAACGAAGGAGGAACATGAAACTGTGCGGCATAGGAAATTTTGGAGCCGAGCCGAAACCGCCGTATTGATCATCAAACTGACGCAGGAAAGATTCATACGCCCTGTCAAAATCCTTCTGCGATGGCGACTCCCCTGGTCCAGGTCCTGAATCGTGTAGCAATTCCATGGCGCGAGAGGCCGATTCTTCAAGGTCTTCGCGTCTGGTATTCCACAGTTCCCTGATTCGCTCGCACAGTTCCACCATTCCGATTGTATGGAAGCGGCCGTGGCCCGGCAAATAGGTGGCCGCGAAAAACGGTTTTTTGTTCGGAGTCATCACGATGGACAGCGGCCACCCTCCGCTGCCGATCATTGCCTGGCAGACCAGCATATAGAGGTTGTCGATATCCGGGCGTTCCTCCCTGTCCACTTTTATGGACACGAAAACCTCGTTCATCAGGGCAGCAATTTCGTGATTTTGAAACGACTCTCTTTCCATAACAT
>CAYSRM010000164.1:0-3848 GCA_964433435.1 uncultured Victivallales bacterium | reverse complement strand
TGGTCTCCGAAAGGGACAATGTCCCATCCGCGGTCTTTCATTATGCCGCTCAATGTTGCTGATTCCGCCTGGTTGAGACGGCAACCCAGCGTCTTGACCGCCAGTTTCATCATTCAACCACGGCGCCTTTTGCCGCATTCTGCACCTGGCGCGCGTATCTTGCAAGATAGCCGGTTGTGATTCGCGGTGTGAATGGTTGCGCCCGGTTTTTCCTTGATTCTATCTCTTCTGAGCTGAGTTCCACTTCAAGCTTATGGGCAGGGACGTCAATGCGGATCAAGTCGCCGTCTTTCAGCAGTCCTATCAATCCGCCTTCTGCGGCTTCGGGCGACACGTGCCCGATGCAGGCGCCCCTGGTTCCTCCTGAGAATCTGCCGTCTGTTATAAGCGCGACGCTTTCTCCGAGCCCCTGTCCCATGATATATGAAGTTGGCGCGAGCATTTCCTGCATACCCGGACCACCTTTGGGGCCTTCATTTCTGATAACAACCACGTTTCCCGGCTGGATTCTGTTATCCAGTATGCCCTTGCACGCGTCTTCCTGGGACTCGAACACGACCGCTGTGCCCTCGAAGGCGAGCATGCCCGGTGCGACTCCCGCAGACTTCACCACTGCCCCTTCTTTGGCAAGGTTTCCGTATAGAATAAACAAACCGCCTTCCCTGGAATAAGGATTTGATGCATCGCGTATGACGTCATTGTCTTTGATGCTTGCCCGTGAAAAGTTTTTTCCGATTGTTCTGCCTGTCACCGTTGGACAGTCTCTGTGTATCAACCCTTTTATGCGCGATATTTCTTTGAGAATGGCTTTAACGCCGCCGGCTCTGTCGACGTCTTCCATGTGATAGGATGAAGAAGGCGCTACCTTGCATATATTCGGGCATTTTTTTGATATCTCGTTAATACGTTCAAGGTTGTAATCCACCTTTGCTTCGCGGGCTATTGCAAGCGCGTGAAGCACCGTATTGGTGCTGCCTCCCATTGCCATATCCAGCGCAAAAGCGTTATCCATGGATTCATGTGTAACTATATCGCGGGGCAGCGGGCCTTCTTCATGTGCCATTGCCACTATGCGCTGTGCTGCATCGCGGTATATTTTTTTCCGTCTTCCGTCTATGGCCGGAATTGTGCCGTTTCCGGGCATTGACATTCCTATGGCTTCGCAGAGGCAGTTCATTGAATTGGCGGTAAACATGCCTGAGCATGAGCCGCAGCCGGGACATGCAGTGCGTTCGAGTTCCTCCAGTTCAGAGTCCGGGATGTTACCTTTCTTATGAGCAGATACACCTTCGAATACGCTTACAAGGTCTACTGCGCGGCCATTGGATGTTCTGCCTGCCATCATGGGGCCGCCGCTTACCAGTATTGTCGGTACGTTCACCCTGAGCGCTCCCATAAACATGCCTGGAACAATTTTATCGCAGTTTACAATACAGATCAGCGCATCGAAACAATGCGCGCGCGCCGTTGCTTCGACGCAATCGGCGATAATCTCGCGGCTCGGCAGCGAATATTTCATGCCTTCATGTCCCATGGCTATGCCGTCGCATAAACCCATTGTATTGAATTCAAGCGGTGTTCCGCCGTTTCGCCTGATATATTTTTTTATGTATTCGGCCACCTTGTTGAGATGGATGTGACCAGGAATTGCCTCAGAAAAGGAATTGCACACTCCGATCATTGGCTGTCTGATATCCTTGTCGGTCAATCCTGTAGCCCGCATAAGGCTGCGGTGCGGCGCTCTATCCCATCCTTTCTTGATCGTATCGCTTTTCATATTCCTCAGTGCCTTCCGTTGATTAAAGTAAATTTATTCATATTTTATAATAACATCGGGCGAAGGCTCACGGAAGCAAGAAATCGGGCCTTGTCGGGATCTTTGTGGCCTCCTATCCTTGCACGATCATTGTTTTGGCCTTTGTTATTGTAATTCTGGGTTTACTAGTTGAGTCCTTTTGAATAATGTATCCTTATGAAAAAAATCACAATACTGACTTTGTCTCTTTTGTGCCTGTTTGCGGTGTCATGCAGGCGCAATGATTTTAGAACCGTCATAATTCATGTGCCCGACATGAAAAATAAGGCTTGCGCTGAAAGGGTAGTCAATGTCGCAAGAAGGATGTCGGGCGGTCCAGCGGGCAGCAAAAATGTAAGGGTAAACCTGGACCGGCGAACTGTAGTTGTTACTTACAACAGCCTGAAGCATTCGCTTAAGAATATTGAGCATGGAATAGCAAAAAGCGGTTTTACCGCCAACGATGTGCCTGCTGACCGACGGGCCAGGGAGCAACTGCCGCCGGAGTGCAGATGACAATTGTTTGTGTTGACGGGATAGTGCTTTTTCATTTTTTCAATGATTAAAAAAGGCAATTGTTCGGAATGACTTCACATGGATGCCCTTATCCAACAGTTTCTGGACTATCTTGTTCTTGAACAGGGATTGAGCGCCAATACCTGCGAGGCTTACAAATCCGACCTGAAGAGTTTAAGCGCTTACATGAAACGTCAAGAGGTTGGAGCGGTTAACCTGCTTACCCGCAGGGATGTTCTGGACTATCTTGCTGAAGAGAAAGAGCGTGGCCTGAATGTCAATTCCATTGCAAGGCGATTCGTCACTATCCGGGTGTTTCTCGGGTATCTTGCGGGCGAGGGGTTGCTTGCTGAAAATATTGCCGAATGCATGGACACTCCGCGTCTCTGGAAGTCGCTTCCGGGTGTGCTGACCGGGAAAGAGGTGGAGCGGCTCCTGAAATCTCCCTCGGAATCCGACAGCATCGGAATCAGAGACAAGGCGCTGCTTGAGCTGATGTATGCTACGGGATTGAGAGTTAGCGAAGCCGCTGAGATGAAGATGAGTGATCTGCATCTTGATTCCTGTTATGTGCGGTGTAAAGGTAAGGGCGGCAAAGTCAGGGTGGTTCCGTTCGGCCGCAAGGCGGAGGAATGTCTGGTTCGTTACCTGAGAGATTTCAGGGGAAATTTTCTCAAGGCCGAAAGCGGAAGCAACAGACCAGTTGACGACGGTTGTGTTTTTCTAACGTATCGAGGGAAGGGTTTTTCCAGGAAGGGGATTTGGAAGTTGATCAAGGAATATGCGCGTAAGGCAGGCATTGAGAAAAAGATATCTCCGCATACGTTGAGGCATTCATTTGCCAGTCATCTTCTTTCGAACGGGGCTCCGCTGCGGGTGATACAGGAGATGTTGGGACATGCGGACATATCCACGACCCAGATTTATACTCATGTTGACAGGGGCAGGTTGAAAAAAGTCCATGGACAGTTTCATCCGAGAGGGTGAGGGGGGGTGTGGGATGTGCGACGTGGAACGTGGGAGGGGGAAAGGGTAGGGGAGAGGAGGAGAGAATTTGGACGGGATGAACTGGATTTACCGGATGGGGAGAAGGAGAGAGGGAAGAGGAGAAAACTACGAAAGACGCGAAAGGGCAGCAGGTTGGAGATCAACCTGCTGTACTGGGGGAGATAAGAAAATATCCAATAATGAATCCAGCCTTCGCTCAGGTAGCTACGGCGGACTGGGGCACGGAATATCCAATGATGAAGGGGAAGAATAGAAGAAGATAAGAGAAAACTACGAAATTCGCTAAAGGGCGCGAAAGGGGTAGGGGGGAGAATGTAGGATGTGGGCTGTGGGATGTGGAGAGGGGAAGGAGAAGAGGTTTTGAGACTGGATTAACCACAGTCATTCGACGTGGCAGGCAGGATTGACAGGATGAGAAGTGAAGAAGAGGAAGAGGGGGGAGGATGGAAAAGGGAATCGCGAAGCAACGCAGAGAACTGGAAAAGAAGATAGGGCATAAATTCAAAAACAGAAAGCTGCTTGAGCTTGC